>LFFF01000070.1 GCA_001510415.1 Actinobacteria bacterium casp-actino6
GGTGAGCAGCAACAGGTCCAACGAACTCTCCCAGTTTGCTGCAACTGTAACCTGCGACCTGCTGTTTCGCCGATCCGGACGGCGACCGGAGGCGGTAGGCGAGAATGACCGGGTGCGAAAGCTGATCACCGCGATGGGCGCCTCCGCGATGGCGCTCGTCCTGGGCGCCGTCGGCGCCGACACCGGCGCGGCCATCTACGCCGAATACCAGCTGGCGCGCCACGTCCGGACCGCGGCAGACCTGCAGTTCGATCCTTGGGTCGCGATCCTGGGCTTCCCGTTCGTCCCGCAGGCCCTGCGCCACCGGTACAGCGAGTTGGAGATCAAAGCCGGCGGCGTGCAGCATCCGACCGTGGGCAAGGTCACACTCGAGGCCACCATGCACGACATCGGGTTGTCGCAGGCCTCCTGGCTGATGCGGCCGGACGCCGATCTGCCGGTGGGCAAGCTGGAGAGCCGGATCATCATCGACTCCCGACACGTGGGCGGGTTCATCGGCATCAAGGACCTCAACGTCGAGGCCCCGGCGAAGGACACCAACGACGCCACCGGCGGCACCACCGAATCGGGTATCTCGGGCAATAGGGGCCTGGTGTTCACCGGTACCCCGACCAAGGCGGGGTTCAACGAACTGGTCAGTGTGACGATCGACCTGTCCATCGCCGGCCCGGACCAGACCACCCTGGTCTTCACCCCGACCGGCATCGCCACCGGTCCCAACACCGCCGATCAGGACGTGCCCGGCGATAAGCGAGCCGCCGTCCTCGGCGCGTTCGGAGCCACCATGCCGGCACAGCGGCTGCCGTTCGGTCTACGGCCCACCGCGCAGGGCGCACGCGGATCGGACATCATCATCGAGGGCATCGCCGAGGACCTCACTGTGCGCCTGGACGGTTTCAACCAGATATGAGCGCAACAGTCACCGCCGGGGCCGCGATCGCAGCCGCCCTGGGCCTCGCCGCTGTGATCGGTGTGCTGCACAACCGTCGCCACGGCGTTCTGCAGGACACGCCGCACCCCGGTGGCCTCGACACGGCCGATCTCGCCCTGTCCAGCACCGGGCCGACCGTGGTCCACTTCACCGCGGTCTGGTGCGGGCCCTGCGCAGCGGTACGCCGGGTGATCCAGCAGGTGGTGGCCGATCTGCCGCGGGTGACACATGTGGAGATCGACATGGATGACAACCCCGCGGCGGCCCGCAAGCTGTCGGTGCTGTCACTGCCGACGACCTTCATCTTCGACGCCGACGGCCGCCAGCGCTACCGCTCCAGCGGCGTGCCGAAGGCCGGCGACCTGAAAGCGGCCCTGGAACCGTTGTTGACCTGATGCCCCGTTTGGCGGGTATCATCAGCGCCGTGACTTCCCGTCTCGAGCAGATGCTCACCAAGCGTCGCGCAGTGGATCTGTGCCGCACCGCGGGTTGTTGCTGTTGTTGTAGCTGCTGAGCAACCGCGCCTTTTCGCGTTCGTCGTTCCCCGCAGCAGTGCCCCAGTGGTCTGTCTGACCCGGCCCTGCCACCACCAACAACAGGAGTCTCCGTTCATGTCGATCGTTACCCAGCAGGCCCGCACTGTCGACCAGGTCGACGTGCGTGGACCCCGATTCGCCGCCTGGATCACCACCGCCGTCCTGCTGGCGGTACTTGTCCTGTCCGCCGTCGGGCCGACCGTCGCGGCCGTCGTCCTCGCCGCTCAGGCCCTGGCCTTCGCCGTCGGCGCGTCACTCGGTCCGCGCCGGCACCCGTACGGCGTGCTGTTCGCCTCCCTGGTGGCTCCCCGAATCGGACCCGCAACCGAGCGGGAACCAGTGCAGCCGTTGCGATTCGCGCAATTCGTCGGTCTGCTGTTCGCGTCCGTCGGCGTGGTCGGCTTCGTCTTCGGCGCTCCCTTGGTGGGTGTCATCGCCACCGCGCTCGCACTGGCCGCCGCGTTCCTCAACGCGGCGTTCGGGATATGCCTCGGCTGCCAGATCTACCCACTGGTCGCACACCTCCGGATCATCGGTGGGGCGCCCGCCGGGACGGGGCGATGACCATGGACCGCACCGCGAACACGGCCCGCGATCAGCGGTTGGCCCTTCCCCCGCACGTCGACCTGGACAAGGAGACGGTCATCACCGGACGTGTCGTCGACGACTCCGGCCATACCGTCGGCGGCGCCTCGGTGCGGCTGCTGGACGCCACCGATGAGTTCACCGCCGAGTTGTTCGCAACGGCCACCGGTGACTTCCGGTTCTTCGCCGCACCCGGCACCTGGACGGTTCGGGTGTTGTCGGCCTCCGGCAACGGCAATGCCACCGTCGCCCCGGCCGGCGCCGGCATCCACCGGATCGACATCAAGGTCGCTTAGCGACGAGATCGCGATAAACTCCACCCGTGGTGCTCTTCTTTGAGATTCTGCTGGTCCTGGCGGTCATCGTCATCACGTGGTTCGCGGTCTACGCGGTGTACCGACTGATCACCGACGAGTCGTGAACCCCGACGACATCAAGGGCAGTGGCGACCGGGCCCTGGCCGCCGCGGCAGAGCGCGCCAAGCAGACCGCCGTGCGCAATATCCCGGTTTTCGACGATCTCCCGGTCACCGACACGGCCAACCTCCGCCTCGGCGCAAACCTCAACGACGCGCTACTGGCGCTGCTACCACTGGTGGGCGTGTGGCGCGGGGAGGGCGAGGGCCGCGGCCCGCACGGCGACTACCGGTTCGGCCAGCAGATCATCGTCTCCCACGACGGCGGCGATTACCTCAACTGGGAGGCACGTTCCTGGCGGCTCGACGAGGACGGCGAGTACCACGGCCAGGGCCTGCGCGAAACCGGGTACTGGCGGTTCGTCCACGACCCGGCCGACCCCGGCGAGTCCCAGGCGATCGAACTGCTGCTGGCCCATTCGTCCGGCTACGTCGAACTGTTCTACGGCCATCCCCGCACCCAGTCCTCATGGGAACTGGTGACCGACGCACTGGCGCGCAGCAAGTCCGGCGTCCTGGTCGGCGGCGCCAAGCGCCTCTACGGCATCGTCGAGGGCGGCGACCTGGCCTATGTGGAAGAACGGGTCGATGCCGACGGAGGCCTGGTTCCGCACCTGTCCGCGCGGCTGTCCAGGCACGTCGGATGAGGCGCGCAACGCTGGCGGTCGCGGCCACTGCGCTCGTCCTCGCCGGATGTTCCTCGGCATCCACGCCGCCCGAAACATCAACGCCGCCCGAAACCTCCCCGCCGGCCCCGGCACCCGCCGGGCATGGATCTCTCGCCGAATGTCTGCAGACCCACGGCGTGTCCGACTCCGGGGGCGGCCCGGCAGTACTCGGCCCGCCGGCCGGCGTCGACCAGGAGTCCTGGGACAAAGCGATGAAAGCGTGCTCGACATTGGCCCCCGGACCGGCCACACCCTGACCTACGCTGGGCCATGTGCCCCGGATGTCCAGTGTGGACGCGGCGTTCTGGTTCGCCGAGACGCCGGCCTGGCACATGCACATCGGTGCGCTGGCGATCTGCGATCCGCGCGACGTTCCGGGCTTCTCGGTCGACCATGTGCGACGGATCGTCGGCGAGCGGTTGGCCGAACTTCCGCAACTGCGCTACCGGGTCGCCGAGGTGCCATTCGGTCTGGATCGACCCTGGTACGTCGATGACGACGGCCTTGACCTGGAGTTCCACATCCGGCACATCGCGGTGCACTCGCCCGGCGGCCGCACCGAACTCGATGAACTGGTGGCGCGGCTGTGGTCCTACAAACTCGATCGCTCCAAACCGTTGTGGGAGATGTGGTTCATCGAGGGGCTGAAGGGAGGCCGGGTCGCGCTGCTGACCAAGATTCACCACTGTCTGGTGGACGGGGTCTCCGGGGCCGGGATCACCGAGATCCTCTTCGACCTCACGCCCGAGCCCAGACCGCCGGCTGACGCGCCCAAGGCCCTCGGACCGACCGG
The DNA here is from genome assembly GCA_001510415.1 of Actinobacteria bacterium casp-actino6. GTDB lineage: Bacteria > Actinomycetota > Actinomycetes > Mycobacteriales > Mycobacteriaceae > Mycobacterium. The sequence goes on from LFFF01000070.1 coordinate 3,929, forward strand.
TCCGCCGCGGTCCGAACTCCGAATGCTGGGGGCAGCGGCGAATGTCGCGATCATGACCCCGTACCGAATCCTCCGACTGCTCGACCAGACCGTGCGCCAGCAACTCGCGATTCGCAGCATCCCGGAGAAACCGCCGGGCTATTTCGAGGCGCCCTACACCAGATTCAATGCTCCGATCTCGCAGCAGCGCCGGTTCAGCGCCGCCCGGGTCTCGCTGGACCGGGTCAAAGCGGTCAAGGACGCCTACCAGGTCAAGGTCAACGACGTGGTGCTGGCGGTGGTGGCCGGCGCCCTGCGGTCCTACTTGGGTGTCAGCGGGGAACTACCGGATCGGCCGCTGATCGCCCAGGTCCCGGTCTCGACGCGAACCGACCCCACCGCGGTCGGCAACGCCATCGCGTCGATGACGGTCGCCCTGCCCACCGAGATCGCCGATCCGGCCGAACGGATTCGCAGCGTCTACCACGCCTCCCAGGCAGCCAAACAGATGGCCGATGCCATGACGGCCCACCAGATCATGGGGTTGACCGAGACCACTCCGCCGGGGCTGTTCCGGTTGGCCGCCCGCGCCTTCACCGCCAGCCGGCTCGGTGAGAACGTGCCCCCGATCAACCTGGTGGTGTCCAACGTCCCCGGCCCACCCGTGCCGCTGTACGTCGCGGGGGCCGCGCTGGAGCGGTTCACCCCGATCGGGCCGCTGTTGATGGACGTCGGATTGAACATCACCTGTTTCAGCTACCGCGACTGGATGGACTTCGGCTTTGTCACCACACCGGAGATCGCCGATGACATCCGTGAACTCGCCGACGGGATAGGGCCGGCACTGATCGAACTCGAGCGGGCCGCCGGCCTGCGCCGCCGCCCCGGACGCGGCCGGGCAACCTGACCGGACCCCGGACATGGAACGGCCCCCGAGCCGTGGTTTCCAGGTTGGACGGACCAGGGGCTCGGGGGCCGGGTAGCTGCCTGGGATTCGCCAGCGCACACGACGCAGGTGATCCGGCACTTCGGTGCTGCTAGCGGGCAGCCACCTCACATGTCCACGTTGTACTCAAAGTTTCGGACCACCTCCTTCCTTGTGTACCGGAGACCGTACTCGCGGACGGCCCGCTGCGCCAAGGGTTTTTCGCGGACAGCGAATCAACAGCGGACGCGCGGACAGCGAATCAACGGCGATCGCTGATGACGGCGGCGTCGACAAGAGCGGCCATCTCGGCATGCAGCCCGGCGGGCCCGAGCGCGCGGCCGTCCAGAGCGCGGACCCGGGCCGCCAACGTAATACTCGATACCAGCCAGACACCCTGTGCCGCAGCCAGATCAGCGGGCCGCAGGGCCTGATAGTCGCAGTCATAGCCGGCGGCGCGTGCCACCTCGAACAATGCCTGCTGGGTGGTGCCGCGCAGAATCGGATACCAGGGCGGCGGGGTCAGGAAACAGGGTCTGCCATCGGGGCCGGCGAGCGCGATCACCACCGTCGACCGTGGCCCCTCCAGGACGTAACCGTCGGAACTGACGAAGATGACGTCGTCGGCGCCGAGGGAGGCGGCATGGCGCAGCGCGGCCATGTTCACCGCGTAGGACAGCGTCTTGGCGCCGGCCAGCAGCCACGGCATGGTCTGGACTCCGGCGGCCGGCAGCCCCCGGTCCAGCAGCACCGCCGCCACCCCATCGGCGCGGGAGGTCCGTACCCGCTGCGGCAGCGCGCTGACGGTCAGATAGCCGGTCGGCCCGGCGCCGCTCTCCCGGCCGCGGCTGTAGACCAGCCTCAGCGCACCCTCGTCGAGAGTCTGTGCGGCCCACTGCCGCACCGCGGTGTCGACGGCCCGACGCCAGGCGTCCGGATCGGGCGCCGGCAGATCCAGCATCACCGCGGAGTGCGCGAGCCTGCGCAGATGAGATTCCAGCAGGCAGGCACTTCCGTCTCGCACCAACAGGGTCTCGAAGACGCCGTCGCCGCGCACCGCCGCGAGATCATCACCGAACAGCAGCGGCTCCCCCGGATCACGGACCTCGCCGTCAAGGGTGACGAGCACAGCGGGCCGGCCGGACATGGAGCATGAGCCTACTTGTCGGCTCGTACAGTTGAGGCATGTCAGCTGTGCCAGCACCGGATACCTCGCCCGATGCCGGAGCCGTGTGGCATTACGGTGATCCGCTGGGTGAGCAACGCCTCGCCGAACACGATGCGGTGGTGGTCGACCGCTCACACCGAGCCGTCATCACACTGACCGGGGCCGACCGGCTCAGGTGGCTGCACTCGATCTCGACCCAGCATGTCGCCGACCTGCCCGACGGTGCCTGCACCGAGAACCTCAGCCTGGACGGTCAGGGCCGGGTGGAGGATCACTGGCAGCAGACCGACCTGGCCGGTACCACCTATCTGGACACCGAGCCGTGGCGGGGCGAGCCGCTGCTGGCCTACCTGCAGAAGATGGTGTTCTGGTCCGACGTTCACCCTGCCGCGGCCGACCTCGGTGTGTTGTCTCTGATCGGCCCGAAGCTGGCGGACCCGGGGGTTCCGGCGGCGCTCGGTCTCGACGACTTACCGGCGGAATCGACGGCTGTCGCGCTTCCTGGTGGCGGATTCGTCCGCCGGATACCCGCCGGTGGCGATCAGGTGGAGCTCGACATACTGGTCCCCCGGATCGAGATTCCGGCATGGCTGGACGCCCTCGCCGCCGCCGGGGTCCGGCGCGCCGGAGTCTGGGCCTATGAGGCACACCGGGTGGCGGCGGGGCGCCCCCGCCTCGGGGTGGACACCGACGAACGGACGATTCCGCACGAGGTGGGCTGGATCGGCTCCGCGGTGCATCTGGACAAGGGCTGCTATCGCGGCCAGGAGACGGTGGCCCGGGTGCACAACCTCGGCCGTCCGCCGCGGATGCTGGTCCTGCTGCATCTCGACGGCTCAGTGGATCGGCCGGCGACCGGTGACCCAGTGCTGGCTGGTGACCGGCAGGTCGGGCGGCTCGGCACCGTCATCGACCACGTCGACCTGGGCCCCATCGCACTGGCACTTCTCAAGCGCGGTGTGACCGCCGATACCGCGTTGAGCACCGGCGGCGAGCAGGTGGTCCCGGCCTCGATCGACGCCGACTCGCTTCCTGCCACCGACGGGATCGGGGCTGGCCGGCTGGCGGTGGAACGGCTGCGCGGCGGCAGGTGACGCGCTGGCCGAATCGGGCGTTACCGAACCCGTTCGCCGCCGGGTGAACGGGCCTGCCCGCACTTCGGTGAGCGGCACGGTAAAGTGTGGGCAGGACGAATACGACATTAGATCGGAGCCGCCTGGTTTCAGGCCGCTCCGTTATTGCGCGAGGGGGTTCCCCCATGGGCCGCGGCCGGGCTAAGGCAAAGCAGACCAAGGTTGCCCGAGAGCTGAAATACAGCTCTCCGCAAACCGATTTCGAGCGGCTCCGCCAGGAGCTTGCCAGCCCGGGGGGCACTACACCCGGGCCCTCGAGCAACGGTTTCGACGAACCGCACGACGACGAGGACGACTGGCGCCCCTGAGCGGTCCGACCGGACCCAAAAGGTCCGTCCCGATCTAGAACCGTGGGTGCTGCCCGACCAGTTTGGCTCTCGGGCCATCCTTGCCCTTGGCGACGACGCCGAGCACCCAGCTGTTCAGGTGACGGGCGGTCAGCACCGCAAGCGCCCGGTCGATGTCCGCCGGGGCCACGATGGCGACCATGCCGACGCCCATGTTGAACGTCTTCTCCATCTCGGCGCGTTCGACCCGGCCGCGCTGGGCGATCAGCCCGAACACCGGGGCGGGCGTCCAGCTTCCGCGGTCGACCTCGGCGACCAGACCGTTCGGGATGACCCTTTCCAGGTTGCCCGCCAGTCCGCCGCCGGTGACGTGGCAGAACGTCCGGACCTGGGTTTCGGCGATCAGCGCCAGACAGTCCTTGGCATAGATGCGGGTCGGCTCGAGCATCTCCTCACCGAGGGTTCGGCCGAACTCCTCGACGTGGCCGGCCAGACTCATCCGGTCGATCTCCAGCAGCACCTTGCGAGCCAAGGAGTAGCCGTTGGAATGCAGGCCCGATGAACCCATGGCAATGATCACGTCGCCGGGACGAACCCGGTCGGGCCCCAACACGTCGTCAGCCTCGACCACCCCGACTCCGGTGGCGGAGATGTCGTAGTGATCGGGTGCCATCAGGCCCGGATGTTCAGCGGTCTCACCGCCGAGCAGCGCGCACCCGGCGATGACACACCCTTCCGCGATTCCGGAGACGATGGCGCTGACCCGCTCCGGGACGGTCCGTCCGACCGCGATGTAGTCCTGCAGGAAAAGCGGTTCCGCCCCGCAGACCACGAGATCGTCGACCACCATCGCGACCAGGTCCAGTCCGACGGTGTCGTGCTTGTCCATGGCCTGGGCGACTGCCAGTTTGGTGCCGACGCCGTCGGTGGACGAAGCCAGCACCGGTTCCCGGTAATCCCCGCGCAGGGCGAACAGCCCGGCGAATCCGCCCAGTCCGCCGCGCACCTCCGGCCGGGTGGCCCGCATCGCCAGCGGTTTGAACAACTCGACGGCTCGGTCGCCGGCGTCGATATCAACCCCGGCGGATGCGTAGGAGACGCGGGCATCCTCCGCACGTTCATTGCTCGTCGACTCGCCGGACATCGGCGATAAGGCTACCGGTCTCCGGTTGCGAGCCGGTCAGCCCTGGCCCATCGACCGTTCCAGGACCCGGTCGACGAGTTCCCGGGCCAACCCGAACGCGGAGGTCGCCGCTGGTGAGGGGGCATTGCGAAGGTCAGCCGACATAGCGGGTCAGCCACTCGTTGAGTGGCCCGCCGGCCCGCAGGGCGGCCAGTATCCTGTCCCGCGCCTTGGCCGTGCCGAGCCAGGCCCCCACGGGCCAGGTCTTCATCATGGCGATGCCCTTGTGCCGCAACAGTTCGATCCGGGGATGGTCGGCGGGAAAGCCGCGGGGCGCGGTCTTGAGAACCTCATGGGCCATCGTCTGATAACCGGCGGCGTGCAGGTCGGCGACGATCCGGACCAGTTCGGTGCCGGACTTGTCCCGGTCCACTGCGGTTCGATACTGCCGGAGCGTAGCGGCGTCGGGCATGTAGAGACCGCCGCCCGCCGACAGCCCCTCCGCGGAGAACGACACGTAGCTGCGGCCCAGGGTGGCGGCGCAATTGGTCTTGTATGGCGTCTTGTCGGCGCTGAACCGCACATCCCGGTACGGCCGGAAAAGCTTGCCCGAGCCGAACTCATCGGCAAGGTCAGCCAACAGCTGTTCCATCGGAGCGCGTACACACCGTTCGTAGACGTCCTTGTGGGCCTGCCAGTAGACCTTGGAATTGTCGGCCTGAAGACCCTCGTAGAACTCGACGGCCTCGATCGGCCAACCGCTGAAACCCATGGCGCCCATTGTGGCCGCTCAGCGGGCACCGTGGGTGATACGGCCCGTTCATCGCCGTCATCAGCACCGGTTCCGGCGCGGTGTCCCAGCCAACAGTCGCTTCCCGACCCCGGTTCGGTCGCGGCTGTGACACCCTGATGAGGGTCCGGCGGAATCTCCGATTTCCTGACGGCGCTGTGACGGAAACCCCGCACCCGCTGCGCCGTGGTGCGCCGGGTGGCTTGAATGAGGATGTGGCTTGGACAGGAGGCTGAGGTGGGCGCTGAACGATGTCTGGTGACCGGCGCCACCGGGTACATCGGCGGGCGTCTGGTGCCGCGACTGCTCGACAGCGGCTTCGAGGTACGGGCACTGGCCCGCAATCCCGACAAGCTCGCGAACGTGCCGTGGCGCAATCGCATCGAGGTCGCCCGCGGCGATCTCGGCGACGTGGCCTCGCTGGAGGCCGCGTTCGAGGGCATCGACGTCGTCTACTACCTGGTGCATTCCATGGGGTTCGAGAAGGACTTCGCGGCCGAGGAGCGCCGCGCCGCACTCAATGTCGTCAACGCCGCCCGCAAGGCTGGGGTGCGCCGCATCGTCTACCTGTCCGGCCTGCACCCTGAGGGCGCTGAGCTGTCCGAGCACCTGGGTTCGCGCACCACCGTCGGCCAGATCCTCATCGCATCGGGAATCGAGACCATTGTCTTGCAGGCCGGTGTGGTGGTCGGATCGGGTTCGGCGTCATTCGAGATGGTCCGCCACCTGACCGACCGGCTTCCGGTGATGACCACCCCCAAATGGGTGCACAACAAGATTCAGCCGATCGCGATCCGCGACGTCCTGCACTACCTGGTGGCCGCCGCCACCTGCCCGGTGCCCGAATCCCGGGAGTGGGACATCGGCGGGCCGGACGTGCTGGAGTACGGCGACATGATGCAGGTCTACGCCGAGGTGGCGGGGCTGCATCCACGCCGGATTCTGGTGCTGCCGGTGCTGACCCCCCGCATCGCCTCGCTGTGGGTGGGGTTGGTGACCCCGATCCCCGCGGGACTGGCGCGGCCTCTGGTGGAGTCCCTGCACTGCGACGCGGTGATGAGTAACCACGACATCGACACCATCATCCCGCCGCCCGAGGGCGGGCTGACCCCGTATCGGCGCTCAGTGTCGCTGGCCTTGGCGCGGATCGCCCGCGGCGAGGTGGAAACCACCTGGAACACCGGCACCGCCGCCCAACTGCCCAGCGACCCGGAGTGGGCCGGCGAGGTGGTCTACACCGACACCCGCGCACTGCACACCACTGCAAACCCCGACCAATTGTGGAAGGCCGTCGAGAGCAGCCTGCCCAAACATTGGAAGGTCGAGGAGCGTGAACCCGGTCTGCTCAAGCTCAGATCGGCCCGCAGCGGCCCCGGCGACCGGTGGTTGGAAGTGCGCATCACCCCGGAAGGCACCGGCAGCCGCTACGAGCAGCGGGCGATTTTCTATCCTCGCGGGCTGGTCGGGCGCGCGTATTGGTACGCGGGGCGCCCGTTGCAGGCCGTCGCGCTGGACCGGCGGGTAAAAAAAGTGACCTCGGCGGTCAGATAGATCATTCAGGGCCGGCTGAGCGCCGACGCATTGTCGTTGTCGGCCTGCACTGCCGCCAGCATGTTCTCCACCACGTTCTTGCCCAGAGCGTTGGCGCTGGGCAACTCGATCGGATAGTCGCCGTCAAAGCACGCACAGCACAGCCGACTCGCGGGCTGCTCGGTGGCCGCGATCATCTCCTGCCTGGAGATGTAGGACAGGGTGTCGGCACCGATCGCCTGGCGGACCGATTCCAGCATCTCGCCGTCCTCGGTCTGGGTTCCGGGCGCGTTGGCGATGAGTTCGGCGGGCGTGGCGAAGTCGATACCGTAGAAGCAGGGCCACTTCACCGGCGGTGAGGCGATCCGCACATGCACCTCGACCGCGCCGGCCTCGCGCAGCATCCGGATCAGGGCGCGCTGGGTGTTACCCCGCACGATCGAGTCGTCGACGACGATCAGGCGTTTGCCGCGGATGACCTCTTTGAGCGGGTTGAGCTTCAACCTGATACCGAGTTGCCGGATGGTCTGCGACGGCTGGATGAAGGTGCGCCCGACGTAGGCGTTCTTCATCAGGCCCTGACCGAACGGGATCCCGGATTCCAGCGCGTAGCCCACCGCGGCCGGGGTGCCGGATTCCGGCACGCCGATCACCAGGTCGGCGTCCACGGGCTTCTCGCGTGCCAGTCGCCGGCCGATATCGACCCGGGTGGCGTGCACAGACCGCCCGGCGATGACGCTGTCCGGCCGGGCCAGGTAGACGTACTCGAATACGCAGCCCTTCGGGGTGGGCGGGGCGAACCGGCTTGAGCGCACACCATCGGCGTCGATGGCGAGCAACTCGCCGGGCTCGATATCGCGGACGAAGGAGGCGCCCACGATGTCCAGGGCGGCAGTCTCGGAGGCCACCACCCAGCCGCGGTCCAGCCGGCCCAGGCACAGCGGCCGGACGCCATACGGGTCGCGCGCGGCATAGAGCGTGGTTTCGTCCATGAACACCAGGCAGAACGCCCCCCGCACACCGGGCAGCAGTTCCAGCGCAGCCTGCTCGATGCTGGTGTCGGCCGCACCGCCGGCCAGCAGCGCGCCGAGGATGTCGGAATCGGTGGTGGCGGCCCCGGGCATGTTGTGGTTGATCAACCCGGCCTTGCGGGCCCGGTTGGCAAGTTCGGTGGTGTTGACCAGATTTCCGTTGTGCCCCAACGCGACTCCGGTGCCGGCCGCGGTGTTGCGGAACACTGGCTGAGCGTTCTCCCACGTCGTGGACCCGGTGGTCGAGTAACGGCAGTGACCGATGGCGACATGACCGGGCATGGCGCCCAGGGTCTGCTCGTCGAATACCTGGCTGACCAGGCCGAGGTCCTTGAACACCAGCACCTGGGACCCGTCAGCGACGGCGATGCCGGCGGCCTCCTGACCGCGATGCTGCAACGCGTACAGGCCGTAGTAGGTGAGCTTGGCGACTTCCTCGCCGGGGGCCCAGACGCCGAAGACGCCGCATTCTTCCCGAGGGGGATTTTCTTCTTGGTCAGTCACGATATGGGCTGCTCCACTGTCGGCGACGGCTTGAGTCTACGGGGAGCCGCCCCCAAACCGGGAATTGAACGACCACGTTTCACCGGGTCTCGTCTCCACCCGGCCTGAACAGCGGAAACCAGGATGCGATCTCCGCTGCCCTGGACCCGGACAGCCGCAGCGTCCCATCGGCCGCGGCATCGGCGAAGGTCCGGAGGCCGGTCGCCAGCAACAGCCAGGTCCGCGGGTCCGTCTCGACCACGTTTGGCGGTGTCCCGCGGGTATGGCGTGGACCCGGAATGCACTGCACCGCCACGAACGGCGGTACCCGCACCTCGACGCTGGCACCGGGTGCCAGCGCGGCCAGCATCCGAGCGGTGAGCCGGACGGCCGCGGCGATCTCGGCCCGGTCCGGCTGGGCACTCGTTTGGCCGCGCAGCCACGCCTGGACGGCCAGCACGGCGTCGCCGGCGGCCTGCGGATCGACCCGCCGGCTCACGGCCCGCCCCGGATCGACCGCTGGACCGCCAGAGCGGCCACCGCCCCGGCCTCATTGATCGCCAGGTGAGCCAACATCGGGGCCAGAACGCTGCCGGACCGATCGGCCAGCAGACCGAACACCCATCCGGCCAGCCCGGTGACGGCCACCGTGCCCAGCACGGGCGAACCGGTCTCCCGCGCATCCGGGACGTGGCTGAGACCGAATGTGACCGCCTGAACCAGCCGCCCGGCACTCGGCCCGAAGCCGCCTGCAGCCAGCGTCGCCAGCGCGCCACGAAAGGCGGTCTCCTCCGACCACACGGTGCCCAGCGGGATCTCCACCGCGAGCCAGTGCCAAGGCCGCTGCGGTAGTTCGCGCGCGGCCATCCCGGCGCGCACTCGCGGCAGCGCACTGCCGACGATCACCCCCGCACCGACGAGTCCCGCTGCCGCGGCACCCAGCCGAAGACCGGAACCGGCGTGCGGCGGGCGCAGACCCAGCGGGGCCCGGGCCGCCACCGCCAGCGTGGTCCCGAGGGCGGCCTGCGCCAGCGGGTACCGCCGCCACGGGTGCTGCAGACCCGCGGTGAAGCTCCACCCGACGAGCGC
>LFFF01000071.1 GCA_001510415.1 Actinobacteria bacterium casp-actino6
TGTCTGATCCCCGGCTGTCTGATCCCCGGCTGACCCCGCAGGCGCGCTACATCCTGCCGTCCTTCGTCGAGCACTCCAGCTGGGGCGTCAAGGAGTCCAACCCCTACAACAAGCTGTTCGAGGAACGGATCATCTTCCTGGGTGTCCAGGTCGACGACGCCTCGGCCAACGACATCATGGCTCAGCTCCTGGTGCTCGAGTCGCTGGATCCCGACCGCGACATCACCATGTACATCAACTCGCCGGGTGGTTCGTTCACCTCGCTGATGGCGATCTACGACACCATGCAATACGTCCGCGCCGACATCCAGACGGTGTGCCTGGGCCAGGCGGCCTCGGCGGCGGCAGTGTTGTTGGCAGCCGGCACCCCGGGCAAGCGGCTGGCGCTGCCCAACGCCCGCATCCTCATTCACCAGCCGTCGCTCGGTGGTGTCATCCAGGGCCAGTTCTCGGATCTGGAGATCCAGGCCGCCGAGATCGAGCGGATGCGCACCCTGATGGAGGAGACACTGGCCCGCCATACCGGGAAGGACGCAGCGGTCATCCGCAAGGACACCGACCGCGACAAGATCCTGACCGCCGAGGCGGCCAAGGAATACGGGATCATCGATACGGTGCTGAGCTACCGGAAACTCTCCGCGCAAAACGCGTGATCCCGCCCGGTTCGCCCGGGGACGGCCCTCGGGTGGGCAACGGGCGCGACACGCCTGGGACAGCCGTGGCGCGCCACCGCACGGCGGGGCCCGCGAAAGGATATGTTCAGTTTCGCGGGACTGCGGGACCACAGCAGAAGACGACACTGATCACCACCGAATACCACTGACGCTATTCGCCTTTATCGGTCGCACGGTGGCCGAACCAGCGGGTAGCGTCGGCACAGACCGGCAAGAACGACGGCGAAGGAAGTAGGGCTCACCACCATGGCGCGTATCGGAGACGGCGGTGACCTGCTGAAATGCTCGTTCTGTGGGAAGAGTCAAAAGCAGGTGAAGAAGCTCATCGCGGGCCCGGGGGTCTACATCTGCGATGAGTGCATCGACCTGTGCAACGAGATCATCGAAGAGGAACTCGCCGACAACGACGATGTCAAACTCGACGAGCTGCCCAAGCCTGCGGAGATCCGGGAGTTCCTGGAGAACTACGTCATCGGTCAGGACACCGCCAAGCGCACGCTGGCCGTCGCGGTCTACAACCACTACAAGCGTATCCAGGCCGGCGAGAAGTCCCGCGACTCCCGGACCGAGCCGGTGGAACTGGCCAAGTCCAACATCCTGATGCTCGGCCCGACCGGCTGCGGTAAGACCTATCTGGCCCAGACGCTGGCCAAGATGCTCAACGTGCCGTTCGCCATCGCTGATGCCACCGCGCTGACCGAGGCCGGCTATGTGGGTGAGGATGTCGAGAACATTCTGCTCAAGCTGATCCAGGCCGCCGACTACGACGTCAAGCGGGCCGAGACCGGCATCATCTACATCGACGAGGTCGACAAGATCGCCCGCAAGAGCGAGAACCCGTCGATCACCCGGGACGTCTCCGGTGAAGGTGTGCAGCAGGCATTGCTGAAGATCCTGGAAGGCACCCAGGCCTCGGTCCCGCCGCAGGGTGGCCGCAAGCACCCGCACCAGGAGTTCATCCAGATCGACACCACCAACGTGCTGTTCATCGTGGCGGGTGCCTTCGCCGGTCTGGAGAAGATCGTCTCCGACCGGATCGGCAAGCGCGGCCTGGGCTTCGGGGCCGAGGTGAAATCCAAGGCCGAGATCGACACCCAGGACCACTTCTCCGAGGTCATGCCCGAAGACCTGATCAAATTCGGGCTGATCCCGGAGTTCATCGGCCGCCTGCCGGTGGTCGCCTCAGTCACCAACCTGGACAAGGAATCGCTGGTGCAGATCCTGTCCGCGCCGAAGAACGCGCTGGTCAAGCAGTACACCCGGCTGTTCGAGATGGACGGGGTGGAACTGGAGTTCGAGGAGGACGCCCTGGAGGCCATCGCCGATCAGGCCATCCACCGCGGCACCGGGGCCCGTGGGTTGCGCGCCATCATGGAGGAAGTCCTGCTGCCGGTGATGTACGACATCCCCAGCCGCGACGATGTCGCCAAGGTCGTGGTGACCAAGGAAACCGTCCAGGACAACGTGCTGCCGACGATCGTGCCGCGCAAGGCCTCGCGCGCCGAGCGTCGCGACAAGACCGCCTAGGCCAGCGCCTTTCCCCGCGAGCAGACGTAGACGGTCCCGAATCCGCGGCGTGTCGGGACCTTTTCCGTCTGCTCGCCGGGTCGACGGCCCAAGGTCAGGGCACTCGGTCCGGGCGGCTGTAGACGTTCATCGAGTCGCCGCGCAGGAAGGCGATCAGGGTCAGCCCGGACTGAGCGGCCAGATCCACCGCCAGCGACGACGGCGCTGACACGGCGGCCAGCACCGGGATTCCCGCCATCACCGCCTTCTGGGTCAGCTCGAAGGATGCCCGGCCACTGACCAGCAGTACCGTTCCGGTCAGCGGTATGCGTTCGTTCTCCAGTGCCCAGCCGATGACCTTGTCCACCGCGTTATGCCGGCCCACATCCTCGCGGACCGCCAGCATGGTTCCGTCGACGCCGAACAGCGCGGCGCCGTGCAGACCCCCGGTGGCGGCGAACACTTTCTGGGCCGAGCGCAGGAGGGCAGGCATCGCGGCCAGCGTGGCGGCCGGGACGGTCGAGGGATCGTCGCCGGGGGAGTGCCGGCTGGCCAGTCGGACCGCCTCCAGGGAGGCCTTGCCGCAGATCCCGCACGATGACGTGGTGTAGAAGTTGCGGACGACGGACTCCGGCACCTGCAGGCCGGGGCGCAGCGTCACATCGAGCACGTTGTAGCTGTTGGTCCCATCGGTCTCGGCGCCCCGGCAGTATTGCACGGTGGACACGTCTTCGCGCTCGGCGATCACCCCTTCGGTGAGCAGAAATCCCTGTGCCAGTTCGACATCCGAGCCCGGTGTGCGCATTGTGACGGCCACCGGTGACCCGTTGACGCGGATCTCCAGTGGCTCCTCGACCACCAGGGTGTCGACCCGCTCGGTGGCCGACCCGCCGACGAGATGGGTCACCCTCCGCCGCGACGTCACCCGGCCCACGGGTTCAGACCTTCTCCAGGCGGATCACGATCGCCTTCGACACCGGGGTGTTCGATCTGTCGGCGACGTGATCGAGTGGCACCAGCGGGTTGGTCTCCGGGTAGTAGGCGGCGGCATTACCGGCCGGGGTGGAATAAGGCACGACCAGGAAGTCCTCGGCGCGCCGCTCCCGGCAATCGTCGCCGAACTCGGAGACCAGGTCGACCCGGTCGCCGGCGGCTAGTCCGAAGGCGGCGATATCGGCGGGGTTGACGAAGACGACCCGTCGGCCCCCGCTGATGCCGCGGTAACGGTCGTCGAGACCGTAGATGGTGGTGTTGAACTGATCGTGGCTGCGCAGCGTCTGCAGGACCAGGCGCCCGGGCGGGACGGGCACCCAACGCAGTGGGCTGGTGGCGAAGTTGGCCTTGCCGGTGGCAGTGGGGAATTGGCGGGTGTCCCGGGGCGGGTGCGGTAGGGAGAAGCCGTCGGGTGCGCGGACCCGTCGGTTGTAGTCCGCGCAGCCGGGGACCACTGCGGCGATCTCGTCGCGGATCCTGTCGTAGTCGTCGGCGAAACTCGCCCAGTTCACCGGATGCGCCGGTCCGAGCACGCGCCGCGCCAGGCCGCAGATGATCGCGACCTCGCTGCGTACCTCGGCCCCGGGCGGCGGCAGGCTGCCGCGGGACAGGTGCACCATCGACATGGAGTCCTCGACGGAGACCACCTGCTTGCGGCCGTTGACGATATCGCGGTCGGTGCGGCCCAGGGTCGGCAGGATCAGCGCGGTGCGGCCGTGCACGAGGTGGCTGCGGTTGAGCTTTGTGGACACCTGCACGGTCAGCGCACAGGTGCGCAGCGCCGCCTCGGTCACCTCGGTGTCGGGGGTGGCCGAGGCGAAGTTGCCGCCCATGGCGACGAACACCGACGCCCGGCCGTCCCGCATGGCGCGGATCGCGTTGACGGTGTCCAAGCCGTGCCGGCGCGGAGTGCGGATCCCGAAACGGCTGTCCAGGGCGTCGAGGAAGGAGTCCGGAACCTTCTCCCAGATGCCCATGGTGCGGTCGCCCTGGACGTTGGAATGTCCGCGCACCGGACACACCCCGGCGCCGGGCTTTCCGATCATGCCGCGGAGCAGCAGGATGTTGGTGATCTCGGCGATGGTGGCCACCGCGTGGGTGTGCTGGGTCAGGCCCATCGCCCAGCACACGACGGTGCGCCGGGAGTCGGCCAGCATGTCGGCGACGCGGTGCAACTGCGGCGCGGTGATTCCGGTGGCCGCCAGCACGGTGTCGAGGTCGACGCCGCGGGCGGCGGCGGCGTACTCGTCGAACCCGTGACAGTGCCCGGCGATAAAGTCGCGGTCCAGCACGCTGCCGGGGGCGCGATCGTCGGCCTCGAGAAGCAACCTGGCCACCCCGCGGAACAGTGCCATATCCCCGCCGAGGCGGATCTGGACGAATTCATCGGCCAACGGCACGCCGCCGCCGAGCACGCCGCGCACGGTCTGCGGATCGTCGAACCGGATCAGGCCGGCCTCCGGCAGCGGGTTGACGGCGATGATCCTCGCGCCGTTGGCCTTGGCCTCGGCCAGGACCGAGAGCATCCGCGGATGATTGGTGCCGGGGTTCTGTCCGGCGATGACGATCAGATCGGCGTTGGCGATATCGGAGACGGTCACCGATCCCTTGCCGATCCCGATCGAGTCGGTCAGCGCGGTGCCCGAGGACTCGTGACACATGTTGGAGCAGTCCGGCAGGTTGTTGGTGCCGAAACTGCGGACCAGCAACTGATAGAGGAATGCCGCTTCGTTGCTGGTGCGCCCGGAGGTGTAGAACACCGCCTCGTCAGGGCCGGAGAGGCCGTTGAGGTGATCGGCGATCACGTCGTAAGCGCCGTCCCAGCCGATCGGCCGGTAGTGCGTATCGCCGGGCCGTAACACCATCGGGTGGGTCAACCGGCCCTGCTGGGACAGCCAGTACTCCGGGCGGGCCGCCAGATCGGCGACCGGGTGGCGGGCGAAGAACTCCGGGTCCACAACCCGCCGGGTGGCCTCCTCGGCCACCGCCTTGGCGCCGTTCTCGCAGAACTCCGCCGCCTTGCGCCCGCCCGACTCCTCCGGCCACGCGCATCCCGGACAGTCGAACCCGTCGCGCTGATTGACCCGCCGCAGGGTCGCCACGGTGCGCAGGACACCCATCTGGGCGAGGCTGCGTCGCAGCGCGACCAGGACGGCCGGTATCCCGGCGGCGGCCTTCTTCGGGCTGCCGACCGTCACCGCCCGCTCGTCGTACTCGCCGTTGGCGTCTCCGGCAGCGCGCATGCGCCCAATCTAGCCAGTGACCGATCTCACCGATCCGGTCACCAGCGAATTCCGTCCTTGACGCCGGCGTAACACGTTCGCCATCGAGGGTTCCTAGCTTGGGTTGAACATATGCCCGCCGGTCCAGGCTGGGGCGTGACGGTAGGTCGAGAGGAACTCAGTTGAGCGGGAACACGGTCCGTTTGCAGGCGATCAACAACGTCGAGGCGTACGTGCCGCCGGCGATCAGCTTCGATCCTGCCGAGGCACCCGGGGAGATCTTCGGCTCCAATGTCTTCACCCTGGCCGAGATGCGGTTGCGGTTGCCGAAGTCGGTGTACAAGTCCGTCGTCGCCACCATCGAAAAGGGCGCCAAACTGGATTCGGCGGTCGCCGATTCCGTCGCCTCGGTGATGAAGGACTGGGCGCTGTCCCGCGGCGCCACCCACTACGCGCACGTCTTTTACCCGATGACCGGTCTGACCGCTGAGAAGCATGACAGCTTCCTCGAACCGATCTCCGACGGTCAGACGCTGGCCGAATTCGCCGGCAAGACGCTCATCCAGGGTGAGCCGGACGCGTCCAGCTTCCCCTCCGGGGGGCTGCGCAGCACCTTCGAGGCGCGCGGGTACACCGGTTGGGACGTCACCAGCCCGGCCTACATCCTGGAGAACCCGAACGGCAACACCCTGTGCATCCCGACGGTCTTCGTGTCGATGACCGGTGAGGCGCTGGACTATAAGACGCCGCTGTTGCGCAGTCAGCAGGCGATGGGCGCCCAGGCGGAGCGCATCCTGAGGCTGTTCGGGCACTCCGATTTCGACCGCATCGTGTCGTTCTGCGGCCCCGAGCAGGAGTACTTCCTGATCGACCGGCATTTCTTCCTGGCCCGGCCGGACCTGATCAACGCCGGCCGCACGCTGTTCGGTTCCAAGCCGCCCAAGGGCCAGGAGTTCGATGACCACTACTTCGGGTCCATCCCGGAGCGGGTGCTCGGCTTCATGATGGATACCGAGCGCGAACTGTTCAAGCTCGGTATCCCGGCCAAGACCCGGCACAACGAGGTCGCCCCGGGCCAGTTCGAGATCGCGCCGATGTTCGAGCGGGCCAATATCGCCGCCGACCACCAGCAATTGCTGATGACGGTGTTCAAGACCATCGCCAAGAAGCACGGGATGGAATGCCTGTTCCACGAGAAGCCGTTCGCCGGGGTGAACGGATCCGGTAAGCATGTGAACTTCTCGATGGGGAACGCCCAATTCGGCAGCCTGCTGGTGCCCGGCGACACACCCCATGAGAACGCCCAGTTCCTGGTGTTCTGCGCGGCGATCATCCGCGCCGTGCACAAGTTCGCCGGGCTGTTGCGGGTGTCGGTGGCCTCGGCCACCAACGATCACCGCCTCGGCGCCAATGAGGCCCCGCCGGCGATCATCTCGATCTTCCTCGGCGATCAACTCGCCGACGTCTTCGAGCAGATCGCCAAGGGTGCGGCCACCTCCTCGAAAGGCAAGGGCACCATGATCATCGGGGTCGACACCCTGCCGCACCTGCCCACCGACCCGGGTGACCGCAACCGCACCAGCCCGTTCGCCTTCACCGGCAACCGCTTCGAGTTCCGCGCACCGGGCTCCGGGCAGACCATCAACGTGCCGATGATCGTTCTCAACACGATCATGGCCGACTCGCTCGACCATATGGCCACCGTTCTGGAGAAGGCGGTCGCCGCGGGCGTCGACTTCGACTCCGCGGTGCAGACCTTGCTCACCGACATCATCACCGAGCACGGAGCGGTGGTGTTCAACGGCGACGGCTACTCGGAGAACTGGCAGATCGAGGCCGCCGAACGCGGTCTGCCCAACCTCAAGACCACCCTCGACGCCATCCCGGAGCTCATCACGCCCGAGTCGATCGAGCTGTTCGAGCGGTACGGGGTGTTCAACGCGCGCGAATTGCACAGCCGCTACGAGGTCCGCCTGGAGCAGTACGCCATGACCATCGCCGTGGAGGCCAAGCTGGCCTGTGAGATCGGCTCGACGGTGATCCTGCCGGCGGCCCTGCGCTACCAGACCGAACTGGCCCAGAACGTGGCCACCATGAAGGCCGCCGGGTTCCCCGCCGAGACGTCGCTGCTGGCACAGGTGTCCGAGCCGATCGCCGAGCTCACCGCGGCGATCTCCGGCCTGAAAGCCGCCCTGGCGGCCCATGTCGAGGGCAGCCTCGCCGAAGCCCTGCATGCCCGGGATGAGGTGCTGCCGGCGATGGATGCGGTCCGGGCCGCCGCCGACACCCTCGAGGGGATCATTGCCGACGATTTGTGGCCGCTGCCGACCTATCAGGAGATGCTCTACATCCTCTGAATCCGATCGTGAATCCGATCTGGAGAAGCCTCGGGTGACTTCTTAAGATTCGCTGACGCCTGCCGTGGCCAACGACACACGGTGTTCGCGGACCGAAGGTTAGCCATCCCCGATGACCTGTGGTTATCGTGGGGATGCAACGGCGTGTCCGTCGCCGCGCCATCCGGAGCGTGTCTAAGAGAGTGCAATAATCGGTTTCGCGTGTGTCACGAATCCGCCGCAATCCGACGAAAGGCGCCCGACGTGGGTCTGAGCGGTAACGGGGTTGCGCACCACCGGCACAAACTCGAAAAGGTCGTCATCAGGTTCGCCGGGGACTCCGGCGACGGTATGCAACTCACCGGCGACCGGTTCACCTCCGAAGCCGCGTTGTTCGGCAATGACCTTGCGACGCAACCGAATTACCCCGCTGAGATCCGGGCGCCGCAGGGCACGCTGCCCGGTGTCTCGTCGTTCCAGATCCAGATCGCCGACTATGACATCCTCACCGCGGGCGACCGACCGGATGTGCTGGTGGCGATGAACCCGGCCGCGCTGAAGGCCAATCTCGACGACCTGCCCCGCGGTGGCACCGTGATCGCCAACTCCGACGAGTTCACCAAGCGCAACCTCGGCAAGGTGGGCTATCCGGCCAGCCCACTGGACACCGGTGAACTGTCCGACTACGTCGTCCATGCCGTCCCGATGACCAGCCTGACCCTGGGCGCGGTGGAACCGATCGGCGCATCGAAGAAGGACGGCGAGCGCGCCAAGAACATGTTCGCCCTCGGACTGCTGTGCTGGATGTATGGCCGGCCGATCGCCCCGAGTGAGGCGTTCGTCCGGGAGAAGTTCGCCGGTAAGCCGCAGATCGCCGAGGCGAACATCCTGGCACTGCGGGCCGGCTGGAATTACGGTGAGACCACCGAGGCGTTCGCCACCACCTACGAGGTGGCACCGGCCACGTTGGCGCCGGGGCAGTACCGGCAGATAACCGGAAACACCGCACTGTCCTACGGCATCATCGCCGCCGGTCACCTCGCCGGGATCCAGGTGCTGCTGGGCAGCTATCCGATCACCCCGGCTTCGGACATCCTGCATGAGCTGTCTAAACACAAGAACTTCGACGTGCTGACCTTCCAGGCCGAGGACGAGATCGCCGGCATCGGCGCCGCCCTCGGCGCCTCCTACGGCGGTGCGCTCGGGGTGACCAGCACGTCGGGGCCCGGCGTCGCGTTGAAATCGGAGTTCATCGGTCTGGCGGTGATGACCGAACTGCCGTTGCTCGTCGTCGACGTCCAGCGCGGCGGCCCGTCGACCGGGCTGCCCACCAAGACCGAGCAGGCCGATCTGCTCCAGGCGATGTTCGGCCGCAACGGCGAGTCCCCGGTGGCGGTGCTGGCCCCCTGCTCGCCGTCGGACTGCTTCGATATCGCGGTGCAGGCCGCCAGGATCGCGCTGACCTACCGAACCCCGGTGATCGTGTTGTCCGACGGTGCGATCGCCAACGGCTCCGAACCGTGGCGCATCCCCGACGTCGGCACTTTCGAGGCCATCGACACCGGTTTCGCGCGACCGGGCGAGGAATTCGCGCCCTACGCCCGTGATCCGGAGACGCTGGCCCGCCAGCTTGCGGTTCCGGGCACCGCCGGCCTGGAGCACCGCATCGGCGGGTTGGAGAAGGCCAACGGATCGGGTGACATCTCCTATCACGGCGCCAATCACGATCAGATGGTCCGGCTGCGGCAGGCCAAGATCGACGGGATCGCGGTTCCCGACCTCGAGGTCGACGACCCGACCGGGGACGCCGAACTGCTGATGCTGGGCTGGGGCAGTTCGTTCGGCCCGATCGGTGAGGCCTGCCGACGGGCTCGCCGCCGGGGGGTGAAGGTCGCCCACGCCCAGTTGCGCCACCTCAACCCGCTGCCGGCCAATCTCGGAGAGGTGCTGGGGCGGTACCCGACGGTGGTGCTGCCGGAGATGAACCTGGGCCAGCTCGCGCTGCTACTGCGCGGCAGATACCTGGTGGATGTGCAATCGGTGACCAAGGTGGCCGGGATGGCGTTTCGGGCGGATGAACTGGAAGAGGTCATCGCGGCGGCCCTGGACGGCACGTTGGGCGACGTGGAACGCGATAAGACGATATTCGCCAGGCGCACGGCGGCGACCGTGGGAGTCGGGGCGAACGGCCAAACCGGGGCGGGAGCCAGCGCGTGACGGATCTGATCGGAGCCGACCTCGGTCTGGTGGAGTCGAAGAACGCCGGGGTGCCGGCCAGCGCGGTTCCGCTCAAGGCCCGGGACTTCACCAGTGACCAGGAGGTGCGCTGGTGCCCGGGCTGCGGTGACTACGTCATCCTCAACACCATCCGCAATTTCCTTCCGGAGATGGGCTTGCGGCGGGAGAACATCGCCTTCGTGAGCGGCATCGGCTGCTCCAGCCGGTTCCCGTACTACCTGGAAACCTACGGATTCCACTCCATCCACGGCCGGGCGCCGACCGTCGCGACCGGTCTGGCACTGGCCCGGCCGGATCTGTCGGTGTGGGTGGTCACCGGCGATGGTGATGCGCTGTCCATCGGCGGCAACCACCTGATCCATGCGCTGCGCCGCAATGTGAACATCACCATCCTGCTGTTCAACAACCGGATCTACGGGCTGACCAAAGGGCAGTACTCGCCGACCTCGGAGGTCGGAAAGGTCACCAAGTCGACGCCGATGGGCTCACTGGATCACCCGTTCAACCCGGTGTCGATGGCGCTGGGCGCGGAGGCGACGTTCGTCGGCCGGGCGCTGGACTCCGACCGCAAGGGTCTGTCCGAGGTGTTGCGGGCGGCCGCCGCCCACCGCGGTGCGGCCCTGGTGGAGATCCTGCAGGACTGCCCGATCTTCAACGACGGGTCGTTCGACGTGTTGCGCAAGGACGGCGCCGAGGAACGGGTGATCCGGGTGGCGCACGGGGAGCCGATCACCTTCGGCGCGGGCGGCGAGTACGCCGTGGTGCAGACCGGTTTCGGACTGGAGGTGGCCAAGACCGCCGATGTCGCCGCCGACCAGATCGTGGTTCACGACGCGAGCGCGGATAGCCCGGCCTATGCCTTCGCCCTGTCCCGGCTGAGCGATCAGAATCTTGAGCACACCGTGATGGGGATCTTCCGGCAGGTCAGCCGACCGACCTACGACGACGCCGCGCGTCGGCAGGTTGCCGCCGCCCGCGCGGCCCACCCGCACGACAGCGCCGCCCTGCAGTCGCTTCTGCGCGGTCGCGACACCTGGACCGTGGACTGAGACCGGTGTCCCCCTTGGCCGCCATCGTGCTGGCCGGGGGGCAGTCGCGGCGGATGGGTCGGGACAAGGCCACCATGCCGCACCCGCGACAGCCCGCTGTCAGCATGGTCGAGCACACCCTCGGGGTGCTGGCCCGGCGTTGCGCCCCGTTGTTCGTCGTCGCCGCCCCCGGGCAGGTGCTGCCGGCACTGGATGCCCGCGTGCTGCGCGACGAGGTCCCGGGGGCCGGTCCGTTGCGCGCCACCGGGCGGGGTTTGCGAGCGGCGGCTGACGAGGGTCTGGAGTACGCCTTCGTCTGCGCGGTGGATATGCCCTACCTATCAGTCGACCTCATCGACCGTCTTGACGGTGATCACGGGATTGACGTCGTGCTGCCGTGGGACGGTCGGGAGCATTACCTGGCCGGTGTGTACCGGACGGCGTTGGCCGATCGCATCGACGTCCTGGTCGCCGACGGTCAGCGCAGCATGCGTGCTCTCATCGCGGCCGTGCCCAGCAGGCGTGTCGTCATGCCGGCGACCCGGTCCCTCACCAATCTCAACTGCGATTCTGACCTGCGCTGATGCGCTGGCGGACGGTTCAGGGCGGACGAGATCAACCTGTTATTGGTGTTAACCAAGCGCCTCGTGTGGCTAATGTGAATTACATCGCTGTGTGCCGCTTCACAAATGCACTGTGATTTGCATCACATAAGTGACGGCCGCGTCAGCGACGGGTGAAGACCGGACACGCCGCCCTGACCTGCGGCAGATCCTGAATATCTGCCGTTGTGATTGGTCTGTTATCTGAAATATATTGGCGTGTCATTCACGTGACGTGGCGCAATGCGCTGCGTACCGTCGTACCCGTTGCCTGAATAGGCCAAACAATTCCACATTGAGGAACCCTGCGTGTGCGCGGGGCCGGTGAGGCGGACCGCCTCCAGGTCTTCGGTACACGCTCGGCGAAAGGAAAGAATCTTGAAGAACCTCCGCAAGACGCTGGGCATGACCGCGATCGCCGGTGCGATGACCGTCGCCCCGATTGCCCTCGGTGCCGGCACCGCCAACGCCGACAGTGTCAACTGGGACGCGATCGCACAGTGCGAGTCGGGCGGCAACTGGGCCATCAACACCGGAAACGGATACTTCGGCGGGCTGCAGTTCTCGCCGAGCACCTGGTCGTCCAACGGCGGCGCGGGTATGCCGCACACCGCCTCGCGGTCGGAGCAGATCCGGATCGCCGAGAACGTCCTGCGCACCCAGGGCATCGGCGCGTGGCCGACCTGCGGCCGTCTGGGCTGACGCTCGATCGTCTGAACTGAAGGTGGCGCCGGAGAAATCCGGCGCCACCTTTTTTCGTGTCTGGTCTCGAGTCTGACCGGTATCGGTTGACCCGGCTGTAACAACCCTGCCCGACGGTGCGATCCACATCACAACCGCATGCACTCGCGGCCCACAGTCGGAAAGGGACACCGGTGACGACGATCCGCAGAATCCTCACCCTGGCGGCCCTCGCGCTGGGACTGGCCCTCGGGGCGCTCACGCTGGGCAGTGCGACGGCAGCCGCCGACACCAGCGTCAACTGGGACGCGATCGCCAAGTGCGAGTCGGGGGGGAACTGGGCCATCAACACCGGCAACGGCTACTACGGCGGACTCCAGTTCTCCCCGGCCACCTGGAAGTCCAACGGCGGCTCCGGGATGCCGCACCAGGCCTCCCGCGAGGAGCAGATCCGGGTCGCCGAGAACGTCCTGCGGACCCAGGGCATCGGCGCCTGGCCGACCTGCGGCCAGAAGGCCGGTACCCCGGTCTTCGCCACCGCGGTCACCACCGACGTCCCCGCCTCGCCGGCGACCGGACAGTGCCAGGGTGTGGGCCGCGGACCGCTCGGACTGGTCGACTGGGGTCAGGTCTGCCTGGCCTTCACCGACCCGGGCAAAGCGCTGACCAATGCGATCGGCCTCCGCTGACCTATCGGCGGGTGCGCCGTCACGTAGGTTGGCCCCATGACAGGGCGCGAATTCGACATCGTTGTGTACGGGGCCACCGGATTCGTCGGCAGGCTCACCGCCGAATACCTTGCCAGGGCGGGCGGGCCGGCCCGGATCGCGTTGGCCGGGCGCTCATCAACCAAGTTGGAGGCGGTCCGCGCAACACTGGGCGAGGCGGCGCAGTCCTGGCCGATCCTCACCGTCGACGCCGACCGGCCCTCGACCCTCGACGATATGGCGGCCCGCACCCGGGTCGTCGTGACCACCGTCGGCCCCTACAGCAAGTACGGGCTGCCCCTGGTGGCGGCCTGCGCGGCAGCCGGGACCGATTACGCGGACCTGACCGGTGAGGCGATGTTCGTGCGGCAGAGCATCGACGACTACCACAAGCAGGCAGTCGATACCGGGGCGCGAATCGTGCACGCCTGCGGGTTCGATTCGATCCCCTCGGACATGACCGTCTACGAAT
>LFFF01000072.1 GCA_001510415.1 Actinobacteria bacterium casp-actino6
ACGACAGCGGCGTTCTTGCCGCCCATCTCGGCCTGTACCGGAACCCCGCGACCGGCGGCGGCCGCGGCGATCTCGCGGCCCACGGCGGTGGATCCGGTGAAGGTGACGGCATCGATTCGGGGGTGGCTGGTCAGGGCGTCACCGATGGCCGCCGGGCCGATCAGCAGGTTGAGCACCCCGGCGGGCAGTCCGGCCGCCGCCAGCGCCTCGGCAAGCCGCACGGCCAGCAGGGGCACGGTGCTGGCCGGCTTCCAGACGACGGTATTGCCGTAGACCAGGGCCGGGGCGATCTTCCAGGCCGGGATGGCGATCGGGAAGTTGAACGGCGTGATGACGCCGACCACTCCCATCGGCTTGCAGGTGAGAAGGATCTGCTCCCCGGCCCGCGGCGAGGCATAGATCTCGCCGGCCTGCCGGTCGCCCTCGGCGGCGTAGTAGCGCAGGATCTGGGCGGCCCGGCGTACCTCGCCGACACCCTCGACGCGGGTCTTGCCCTCCTCGACCGTCAGTTCCAGGCCCCAGTCCTCGGCATGGGTATCGACGACGGCGGCCGCGGCGGCCAGGACCGCGCCGCGCTGGTGGATCGGGGTGGCGGCCCAGTCGGGCTGCGCCCGCGCGGCGGCTCCGACTGCATCCTCGACATCGGCGGTGGTGGCGCAGGAGCCCTGCGCGACAACGGTATCCGGGTGGGTCGGGTTGACGCTGCGAAGTTCGGCGCCGGCGCCGGGACGCCACCGCCCATCGATGAACTGGCGCAGGCTGGCCGCCGTCATATCAGCGGAGTCATATCAGCCGAGTCATATCAGCGGAACGCGGCGTGCCCGGTCAGCGCCCGGCCGATGGACAGCAGGTGCATCTCCGAGGTGCCCTCGTAGGTGAGCACCGATTCCAGGTTGTTGGCATGCCGCAGCGGCGAGTACTCCAGGGTGATCCCGCTGCCGCCCAGCAGGGTGCGGCATTCCCGGGCGATGGCGAGCGCCTCGCGGACGTTGTTGAGTTTGCCCAGGCTCACCTGCTCGGCGCGCACCCCCTCGGCGTCCTTGATCCGGCCGAGGTGAATGGCCAGCAATACCCCCTTGCCCAGCTCGAGGGTCATATTGGCCAGCTTCTCCTGGGTCAGTTGATAGCTGGACAGCGGGCGGTCGAAGACGTCGCGATCGGCGGTGTAGGCCAGGGTGGTCTCCAGGCTGTCCCGGGCCGCGCCCATCGCGCCGAAGACGATGCCGAACCGGGCCTCGTTCAGGCATGACAGCGGTGCGCCCAGGCCGGCGGCGTGCGGCAGTTGCGCCGAGGCCGGCAGGCGCACGTTGTCCAGCACCAGTTCGGAGGTGACCGAGGCCCGCAGCGAGAGCTTCTTGTGGATCACGTTGGCGGTGAAACCCGGTGTGTCGGTGGGTACCAGGAAGCCCCGGATGCCCTCGTCGGTCTGTGCCCAGACGGTGGCGACGTCGGCGAGATTGCCGTTGGTGATCCACATCTTGGTGCCGTTGATCACCCAGTCCGGATTGTCCCCGGGGCCGGAGCGCCGGGCCCGGGTTCGCATACCGGCGGGGTTGGAGCCGAAGTCGGCCTCGGTCAATCCGAAGCAGCCGACGGCCTCGCCGGTGGCCAGTCGCGGCAGCCACTGCTGCTTCTGTTCCTCGGAACCGTAGCGGTGGATCGAGAACATCGACAGCGATCCCTGTACCGAGACGAAGCTGCGGAACCCGCTGTCGCCGGCCTCCAGTTCCATACAGGCCAGGCCATAGCTGACGGCGTTGGTGCCCGCGCAGCCGTAGCCGTCCAGATGCATGCCCATCAGGCCGAGCCCGCCGAACTCCCGGGCCAGTTCTTTCGGCAGGGTGGACGATTCGAACCAGTCGGCGACATTCGGACGCAGCTGGGTGTCGACGAACTTGCGCACTGTGGCGGCGATATCGCGCTCGTCGGTGTCGAGCAGCCGGTCGACGTCGAACAGCTCGAGGGGAGCGTAGGTGGTCTTCTGGGGCGCTGCGGCAGTTGTCGTCATGGCATTCCGATGCGGTTGGGGGTCACTCAAGGGTAGTGGATGGCCGCGGTGCGAACGGGGCTGTTCGGATGCCGTACACACGAAACCATCAGTGGCGATGGACGGTTCGTCGGGTGGGCGGAAATCTCTGTTCCAACCCTTGTCCAGCCCGGTACGAATCAGTGCCCGCTGGAGTGCCGAGTCGCGTAGGGCCACGGGTTGTTGCGTTCGGGGACCGACTGAGCCCGGCTTTCCTTGAGTCGCATCCGTAGGTGCTGGCGCAGGTCATGCAGCGACGCGTCATCCCACCGGTTGTCGGCCTCGACCGGGTCGATGGTCAGGTCATATAGCTCCCACTGATCGTCCAGTGGGCTGCTCCGGTAGACATCGCCGCCCGGGCCGTTGGCCGCGAGGTGGCGAACCCCGGGCTCGGTCCAGGTCGACGGATCATCGAAGCTGCGGACGAGCTTCCACAGGTGGCCGTCCCCGCCGCGAACGGTACGGGCATCGACCCGGGTGACCAGACCTTCGAAGTTCGCGGCCGTGTGCGCCGGAATCCGGATACGCAGCGGCGCAGGGGGATTGGTGGTCTGCCCGAGCTGGCGTCCCAGGCCGGAGGCCCCGGAGTCGCCCTCGAGCATATTGTCGCGGGTCATCAGATACACCGCGCGGTCGGCCTCGGCGGGTGCCCCGTCGACCACCGGCATCAGATTGCGCCCGGGCAGCGGATGCACTTCGGAGAAGGACTCGCGCAGCGTCTCGGCGACGGCGTCGACATCGGCGCCGGCCGCGCCCAGCAGGGTCGGCACCAGATCGACGTGCGAGGTCGGGGCGTCGACCACCCGCGGTTCGGTGGCGCCCCGGCCGACCCGGGCGATGGTGAAGGGCACCCGGGTGGCCTCGTCGTAGAGGTTGAACCACTTCTGATGCAGCCCGCCGTGTGCGCCGAGCAGGTCACCGTGGTCGGCGGTGCGCACCAGCACCGCGTCGTCACCGCCTTCGCTGACGGCGCGCCGCACCCGGTCGATCGGGCCGTCTACTTCGGCGTGCAACCGGTAGTACAGGTCGCGGTAGCGCTGACCGAAGCGGTCGTAGACCCGCTGGATCGCCGCGGCCGGGCCGTAGCCGGAGTAGTAGGCCTCCCGGAAGGCGATCTGGGCGGCGGGTTTGGTGGCCAGGTCCTCGTCGGCGGTGGGTGCGGGCGGGATGTGCGGCGGGTCCAGGGGCGAGTCCTTCAGTGGGCTGCGCAGCGCCCAGGTGGGGAACAGCACAATGTCGTGCGGGTTGACGAAACTGGCCACCAGCAGGAACGGCCGCAGCGCGTCCGGATCGCCCGCGCGACGGCGGGCGTAGCGATCCTCGAGCCAGGCCACCACCCGGTTGGCGATCAGCGGATCGCGGCGCAGACCGCAGTTGGCCATCCCGGCGCCATGCGGTTCCGGGCCTACCCATCCGGAGAAGCCGTACGGCGCCAGCGGGTCGGCGTCCAGGTAGCGCCCGACGGCGGCCTCGTCGACCGCGCCGTCGGCGTCATTGGTGGCCAGGATGTGCCCGGTCGCCGGGTCGGTCAGGTCGGCGTGGGAGATATGCCACTTGCCGTCGTAGTGGGTGTCGTAGCCGATGGCCCGAAACCAGTTACCCAGCGTCGGGACCTCGCCGGGTCGCAGCCAGCGCATCCGGGAGTCGTCGTAGACCTTGCCGATACCGTCGGTCTGGGTGACCCCGTGCAGGTCGGGGTACTGCCCGGTGAAGATGGTGGGCCGGCTCGGCACGCAGGCCAGTGACCCGGTGTAGTGCCGGGTGAAGCTGACGCCGTTCTCGTCGAACCAGCGTTGCCCGGTCAGCGTGCGCTGCCGCCAGTCCAGCACGTCGAGCGGTTCGTACGGCGGGATCGCGCGTTCCTCGTCGGTCATCACGATGACGATGTCGGGGCGGTCAGTCATGTGTTGCCTCCACTCTCTGTGCGAGTCCGGTGAGCATGGTGTCGGACTGTCTGGCCAGCACCGGGCACAGCACCCGCTCGGCGGCCCGGGCCAGTGGGTTGGTGCCGATCTCCACGGTGCTGGTCAGGGTTACAGCGGTCCCGCCCTGCGGTGCCGGGCTCAGCGTCCATCGGTTGGCCACCCGTCGCAGCCGGTGCGACAGGCCCTCGATGTCATAGGCCAGCGTGGTGGGAGCGGCGGCCTCGGTGATCCGCTCCACCAGGGTGTTGCGGCCGACCTGCACCCGTCGTGAGGTACCGACCGGGCCGTCCGGGCCGTGTTCGAGAATGCAGGAGTGGTCGACATTGCCCGCCCAGGAACTGATTGCTCCGAAGTCGGCAAGGACATCCCACACCGCCTGCACTGGGGCCGCGACGGTGCGCGCGCGGCTCACGGTTGCCACTGCACCAGCATAGGCGCGGGCCCGGGTCTGACGTTGGGAGTGCCTGTGCCTGTGCCTCGGGCCGATGGTCCCGATCCCCATTTTTACGACCTCGGTGTTCCCCGGGTCACCTAGGGTTGGGGGCATGACTCTTCTCTCGGACCTGCGTGCGCAGGCGTTGGCGAAGGTGGGGCAACTGGCCGAGCGTGGATCGGCGGAGTTGCACTACCTCCAGAAGATGATCTCCTCAGGCGCCTTCGGGTTGGAGCCCCCGCAGAACCTCGCCGCGATGGTCGCCGATCTGCGCCGCTGGGGCGAGGTGGGCATGATCCCCGGGCTCAACGCGCGGCGCACACCGCACCGGACGGCCCTGATCGACGACGAGGGGGCGATGACCTTCGCCGAACTCAACGATGCGACCAACGCCGTTGCCAACGGGCTGCTCGCCAAGGGGGTCTCCGGTGGTGACGGGGTCGCGATCCTGGCGCGCAACCACCGGTGGTTCCTGATCGCCAACTACGCCTGCGCCCGGGTGGGTGCGCGAACGATCATGCTCAACACGGAATTCTCCGGACCGCAGATCCGCGACGTCTCCGCCCGCGAGGGCGCCAAGGTCGTCATCTACGACGACGAGTACACCGAAGCCGTGAAACTCGCCGAGACCCCGCTGGGCAAACTGCGGGCGCTCGGGACCAACCCGGATGTCTCCGAGCCGTCCGGCAGCACCGATGAGACCCTGGCCGAACTGATCGCCCGCAGCAGCACAGCCCCGCCGCCCAAGGCCACCAAGCGCTCGTCGATCATCATCCTGACCAGCGGCACCACCGGCACCCCGAAGGGTGCCAACCGGCATGCGCCGCCGACGCTCGCCCCGATCGGCGGGGTGCTGTCGCACGTGCCGTTCAAGTCCGGCGAGGTGACATCGCTTCCGTCACCGATGTTCCACGCGCTGGGCTACCTGCACGCGACCATCGCGATGACGCTCGGTTCGACGCTGATCCTGCACCGCCGCTTCAAGCCGGCCACCGTCCTCGAGGATGTTCCCAAGCATGGGGTCACCGCGATTGTCGTTGTCCCGGTGATGCTTTCCCGGATGCTCGACGCGCTGGAGAAGATGGATCGCAAGCCGGACCTGTCGTCGCTGCGGATCATCTTCGTCTCCGGCTCGCAGCTCGGTGCAGAGCTGGCGACCCGGGCCATGAAGGACATCGGGCCGGTGGTCTACAACTTGTACGGGTCCACCGAGATCGCCTTCGTCTCCATCGCCCGGCCGCAGGACCTGAAGAAGAACCCGGCCACGGTGGGGCCGCTGATCAAGGGGGTCCGGGTCAGGATCCTCGATGACCACGGCAAAGAGTTGCCGAAGGGGCGAGTCGGACGCATCTTCGTCGGCAACTTCTTCCCGTTCGAGGGCTACACCGGCGGCGGCAACAAAGAGGTCATCGACGGACTGATGTCCTCCGGTGATGTCGGCTACTTCGACGAGGACGGCCTGCTCTACGTCAGCGGCCGCGACGACGAGATGATCGTCTCGGGCGGGGAGAACGTCTTTCCCGCGGAAGTCGAAGATCTCATCAGCGGACATCCCGATGTCATCGAGGCGACCGCCCTCGGGGTCGACGACAAGGATTTCGGCCAGCGGTTGCGCGCCTTCGTGGTCCTCAAGGAGGGTGTCGAAACCACCGAGGAGACCATCAAGGACTATGTCCGCGATCACCTGGCCCGCTACAAGGTTCCGCGCGAGGTGATCTTCCTGGCGGAGCTGCCGCGCAACCCCACCGGCAAGATCCTCAAGCGGGAATTGCGCCAGATCGAGATCCACTAGGGTCGCCACCTCTGGCGAACAGACGTAAAAGGCTCCGACACGCCGAGCGTGCGGAGCCTTTTACGTCTGCTCGCGGGAGAGGGGCGGGGGTTAGGGATCCCGGGGCAGGCCGAGTAGCCGCTCGGCGATGATGTTCAACTGCACCTCCGAGGTGCCGCCGTAGATCGTCGTCGCCCGGCTGGCGAGCAGGAACTCGGCCCACTTGCCCTGCAGCGAATCCTCCTCCCAGATCGCACCGTCGATCCCGAAGGACGACACCGCGAACTCGGCATAACCCTGGCCGGTCCGCATCGACAGCAGCTTGGAGATCGCCGCCGACGGCATGGCGTCACCGCCGGCGAGGGTGAGCAGGGTGGAGCGCAGGTTCATCAGCTTGGCGGCGTGTCCCTCGGCGATCAGCTCGCCGGCGCGGTGGTGGCCGACCTGGTCGAAGCTTCCGGCGCCGACGAACTCGACGAAGCGGGTCAGGTTCGGCAGGAACCAGGGTTCGTCGCTGCCGATCGAAACCCGTTCTGCGGTCAGCGTATTGCGGCTGACCTCCCAGCCGTGGTCCACCTGGCCCAGCACCAGGTCGTCGGGCACGAAAACATCGTCGATGAAGACGGTGTTGAACAGCGCGTTGCCGGTCAGTTCCCGCAGTGGCTTGACTTCCACTCCGGGGCTGTTCATATCGAGCAGGAAGTAGGAGATGCCGGCGTGCTTCGGAGCGTCCGGATTGGTCCGGGCCAGCAGCGCACCCCACTGGGAGAACTGCGCGGCGGTGGTCCAGATCTTCTGGCCGGTGATCCGCCAGCCACCGTCGACCTTGGTCGCCTTGGTGGTCAGGCTGGCCAGGTCCGAACCGGCGCCGGGTTCGGAGAACAGCTGGCACCAGATCATCTCGCCGCGGAACGTCGGAGGCAGGAAACGCTGCTTCTGCTCCTCGGTGCCGTAGGCCACGATCGATGGGATCAGCCAGGCGGCGATGCCCATGTTCGGCCGCTTCACCCGTCCGGTGCTGAACTCCTGGGAGATGATGATCTGCTCCACCGGGGTGGCGGCACGACCCCACGGCGGTGGCAGGTAGGGCAGCACCCAGCCGCCCTCAGCGATCGCCGTCTTGCGCTCCTCGCCCGGAATGGCTTTCAGTCCAGTCACTTCGGCGCGCACGGCATCGCGCAGCTTCTCGGTGTCCGGATCGAGATCGATGTCCAGCGGACGCATCCCGGTGGTCGTCGCGGCGTCGAACACCTGTCGCGGGTACTCATTCGGCCGACCGAATGCCGCGACCAGGCCGAGGGTGTGCCGATAGTAGACGTTGGTGTCGTGCTCCCAGGTGAAGCCGATGCCGCCGTGCACCTGGATGCAGTCCTGGGCGCAGTGCTGGGCGGCCGCCGGCGCCAGGGTGGCGGCCACCGCGGCGGCGAACTCGTAGTGGGTGGACTCGTTGTCCCATTGTCCCGCGTCCCGGCCGCTCTCTGCCGCCTCGTCGATCGCCCGGGCGGCGTCCCACACCGCCGCGGTGGCGCGCTCGGTGGTGGCGATCATCCCGGCGCATTTGTGCTTGATGGCCTGGAACTGTCCGATCGGACGGCCGAACTGCTCGCGGATCTTGGCGTATTCCGAGGCGGTGTCGGTAGCCCAGCGGGCCAAGCCCACCGCCTCGGCCGACAGCAGCGTGGCGATGATCGCGCCGCCGGCGGCCTGGGAGACGTTGGACAGCAGCCGCTCGGCCCCGATCTCGACCCCGTTGGCACGCACATGCGCGACGGGCCGCAACGGGTCCACCGACCGCAGCGGTTCGATCTCCAATTGCCCGGCGTCGAGCACCGCCCACTCGATGCCGCTCTCGATCGCCACTGGCAAGACGAGCACCGAGGCCTGGGCGGCGGCGGGCACCGAGCGGGCCTCCCCGCGTATCACCACGGTGCCGTTGTGGCGGGTGGCGGTCAGGTCGGACGAAATGGCGACGGCGGCGATGGTGTCGCCGGCAGTCAGTTCGGCCAGCAGTTTGGTCTCCGGGTCGTGGGCGGCGATGAGCGCACTGGCGATCGCCGAGGGAACGTAGGGCCCGGGCACGGCGCCGTAGCCGAATTCGGCGATCGAGATGGCCAATTCGAGCAGCCCGAACCCCTGACCGCCGACCGATTCGGCCAGGTGCAGACCGTGCAGACCCTGCTCGGCGGCGGCGCGCCAATACGGCGGCGGGCTGTCCAGCGGGGTTTCCAGCGTCGCGTGCAGGAACTCGGCGGGCGCGGCGCGGCGCACCAGTGCGCGCACCGACTCGGCCAGATCCTGATGCTCCGATGTGATCGCGATGGGCATTTTTCGAGCGCCTCCACTGCCGTCAGTTGCCGAATAACCGGTGGGTTGGGACCGAGGGTACTCCCCGGATCCCAGCCCCCACCCGGCATCGGTGACGGCGTTGCCCGTCGTCATGACCGCAGCCGGATCCCACCTCAGTCCCGGAACAGGCTGGACTCCCCGAATGCGTCCACGATCGCGCTGAGTTGGTCCACGAGTTCTTCGGAGGAGAGACTGACGTCGCCGGCCAGCCAGGCGCTGATGGTTTGGGTGACCCCGCCGACCACGAAGTAGGCGAATGCCGTGATCCGCTCGGTGGCGGGCCGGCGAAGCAGAGTCTCCACATGCCGGCCGGACAGCATGACGAACAGGGCCTCGGACTCCCGGCGCTTGCGGATCAGGGCCGTGTTGGACATCTGGGTGCCGAACATCAGCCGGCCCACCCGGGGGTCGGCATCGATGGCCGCGACGATGTTGGTCATTCCCGCGCGGGTCTGCAGTTCGGCCGGCGCGGCCGAGACGGCCTCCTGTGTCGTCATCGCCATCCGGGTGATGACCCAGTCGAAGACCGCGCCGATGAACTGATCCTTGTCGGCGAAGCTCTCGTAGAAGTAGCGGGTGGCCAGGCCGGACTGCTGGCAGATGCCCCGGACGGTCAACTCCGCCGGGTCGATATTGCTGCCGAGTAGGTCCAGGCCGGCTTCCAGGAGTCGGGTGCGGCGTCGGGCCTGTCGGTCGGCGGCATCCACGCCGGCATACGGGCGCGCCTGGGTCACTGCGTCATCTTGACATCGCGGCGCGACTGGCACAATATCGGGAAACAATCGTTCTCAGATTCGCCGAGCGAGGGGATCGTCGTGGCCGTCCTGGAATCCTTGAGCGTGGCGGATCGTCCGGTCAGCGAGTCATCCGGACCGCCGGCCGACCGAAGCCTGCTGCAACGACTGACCGGTTCGGCGCCCTTCGCCGACGGGATCCCGGGGATCGCCCTGCTTGCCGGCCCGGCCAACGTGATCATGCAACTGGGTCGGCCCGGCGTCGGCTACGGCGTGAAGGAGAGTCGCGTCGAGAGCGGCCGCATCGACCGTCACCCGATCAAACGGGCCAGGACCACCTTCACCTATCTCGCCGTCGCCACCCGCGGCACCCCGGAGCAGCAGAGGGCCTACCGCAAGGCGGTGACCCGGGCGCACGCTCAGGTCGTCTCCACCGAGGACAGTCCGGTGGCCTACAACGCTCTGGACCCCGATCTGCAACTGTGGGTGGCGGCCTGCCTCTATAAGGGCGGGGTCGATGTCCGGCGGGTCTTCATCGGCGAGATGGACGACGAGACCGCTGACCAGCATTACCGCGACAGTATGGCGCTGGGCACCATGCTGCAGATGCGTCCGGAGATGTGGCCCGCTGACCGGCCCGCCTTCGACAAGTACTGGGACGAGTCGATGGACAAGATCTACATCGACGACACCATCCGCGAGTTCCTCTATCCCATCGCGGTGGCCCGGATGGGGGCCTTCCGGATGCCGGGCCCGCTGCAGCACCTCAACGAGAGCGTCGCACTGCTGATCACCACCGGCTTTCTGCCACAACGGTTTCGCGACGAGATGGAGCTGGATTGGAACCGCACCAAACAGCGTGAGTTCGACGCGCTGATGACCGCGATACGGCTGGGCAACAGCGTTGCGCCGTCCTTCGCGAGGAACTTCCCGTTCAACGTGCTCCTGCATGATGTGAACTGGCGGATGCGGACGGGCCGTCCACTGGTCTGAGAACTAGCCGAACATCAGCGGTCGCAGGAAACGATTGGTGCGCCGCAGGTACTCCGGCTGGCTGACGTGCAGGATGTGGTTTCCTGGAAACCAGTGCAGCGCACAGCGGTCCCAGTGTTCCCACAGCGCCACGGCATGGTCCGGCGGGGCGAGCCGGTCGCCGAGACCGGTGATGATCAGGCGGCGGTCCTTCGGGACCAGCGGACGGTAGTTCAGCGGCGAGTGGTAGGCAAAGCTCGAGTAGGCCTCCTCGCGGCTCATTCCGCCGACGGCCCGGGTCAATTGCACCACCTTGTTCGCGGGCCACCAGTCGTCGAACGCCGACTGGGGGGTGACCAGCGGGACATTGGGGATGACCGCCTCCAGCCGGTCATCGGTGGAGGCCACCAGCGCCGAGGTGTATCCGCCGAGGGAAAGTCCGGTCAGCGCAATCCGGTCGGCACCGTTGTGGCGCAACCAGTTCAGGATGGTGCGGAAGTCGTAGACCGCCTGGCCCATCGCCTCGGCGAAGCCGCTCATGCCGTTGGCGAAGAAGCCGTAGCCGCTGAAGGGGGAGAGGTTCTCGGCGCGCCGGCCGTGGAACGGCAATGTGTAGAGCAGCACGTCGTAGCCGGAACGGTAGAACCACGGCAGTGAGAAGAACAGCCCGTTGACCAGATAGGGCGAGCCCATGAATCCGTGGATCACACACAGGGTGGGCCGTGGTCCGTCATCATGGCGCCAATGCTGGAATCGGACGATGTTGTTGCGCTTCCACTGGTTCCACCGATCGCGCATCGCCGGGTTGGCGGGCTCGAAACTGCTGGCGAACGATCCGTTGTGGACGTGGCCCTGCGCGATGTATTCGGCGATCGGATTCGCCGCGCGGGAGGACACCTCCGGAACTGCGGTCGGGGCCGGGAAGGAACGGGCGGGGTCGCGGTGAGCGGCTAGGTCGACGTAGAAGGCGATGTTCTCGCGTTCGCGCCGCGCCTCGGATCGACGAAGTGCGGTGGTGAGGATGGTGGGAGCCACGGCGGCCCCGACCACGGTGGAGATCGCGGTGCGCAGGCCGAGGTCGGCCAGCGCCGACGAATCGACCACCAGGCGCTGGAGTGCGGTCAGATCGGACCGGTCGGGCAGGCCGGCTGAACCCGCGTCGGCGCCGGGCACATCGGGTACCGGGATCGGCATCTCGACCTCGGATGTCATGGATCGTCCGGCCTTTCCGGGCCGACTCGGCGGCGTGCCCTGCACCGACGACGATGTTAGTCCGACTAACCTGGGGGTGGCTGGAAGCCGCGGACAGCCGGGTCGGCCGTCAGTGCGGAGACTTGTCGTCCCGTCCCGGCCGGTCGGCATCGGTCCTTCCGTCGGGCCCGGTGATCCGCCTGGTGGCGACCGGCCTTCCCGCCGAGTTCCGGGTGACCGGAGGCGGTGACGGTGCAGGGATGAGGCGGCCCTGAACGGGGGCGCCGTTACGGACCGGCGGCACCGCGACACGTTTGGTGTCGGTTTTGGCTTCCTTGTCGGTCGCGCCGGCCGCACCGACCGCACCGGGCGGGATCATCGGCATTCCCGCGATGCCCGGGCCGATTGGCCCGGAGACTGCAGGTGGTCTCGGTGCGGTGACCGGGCTTGCCGGTGCCGAGGCCGGGGCTGTGCTCGCCGACGGAATCGGCGGCGGCCCCAGCGCTGGGGCGGACACGGCGACGCCAGGGCCGACGCCACCGCCGCCGCCCGGGGTGCCGCCGGCTCCGGCCGGAAACACATCAAAACCCGATCCGCCGCCGTCCGGATCGGCGAAATCATCGATGAGGGAGTCGAATTCGTCCAACGCCGGGGAGGTGTCCAGGCTGAGGCCGTCGATCGGTGCGACGGCCGCACCGGCCGACGCCCCGAAGAGCCCCGATCCGGCCTGTAGAACCTGCTGGGCGCCCTGGGCCACCTGCTGGGGGAGCTGCGCCAGCGGTTGCAGGGCACCCCCGAGTGCGCCGGCGAGAGCGGCCGCGACACCCGCGGCCATCTGCGGCAACTGCTGGGCCATCGCGGCCGACTGATCCGGGGTGGCAACTCCGTCAAGCATCATCGCGGCCTCGGCATCCTGGGCGGCGAACATCTCGGCGGCCTCGGCGGCTCCCGCATCCCGCCTCGCGTGCTCGCTGATCGCCTCGGCGTTGTCCCGCGGATCACCCGAGTTCGCCGCCAGCCCCAGCATTCGCAGGACCTGCTCGATCGGTGCGGTGCCGGTGATGAGCGGGTCCGAGGTGATGGGTGGCGGCGGCACGTTCAACGCGACCGCCTGCAGGTACCGCTCGATCTCGGCGTTCAGCCGGTCCCCGGTCATCGGGGTCTGCCCTTCGGCGACATTGCCTCCCGGCTCAGGAACCAGGCGAAATGGTAATCGGCAGTGGTGGTTTCGCCGAGGAGGACGGCGTCAATGGTTGCCAGCAGCTGCCAGTTGCCGATGTCCGGGCCACCCGTCGGGTCCGGATATCGGTCCAGCACTGAGCGGGTGATGCTGCCGAGATGTTCGCCCAACAGCTCGACCTCGGAATCGAGAACTCCGGACCGCGCGGAGGCGGCCCTGGCGATGGTGTGCGCCAGCCGCGGCAGCCCGTCGCGCCACTTCGTCGCCCGGGTCAGCCGCCAGCCGAGATCATCGACGGGGGTGCCCTGACGGGCGGTCCCCGACATCGGTATCGGCTCGTCGCCGTCTGCCGGGGGGAGTCGTTGTCCCGGTTGATAGGTCAGGCTCGACGTCGCCGGACCGAGCAGTGTTGCCAGATCACCGGTTCCACCGGGTGGCTGCAACAGGCGCACTCCGGCGGGGATGTCGATCCCCGGCGGGATCCAACCGGCGGCCAGATCGGTGACCAGCACGGTGTGACCGTCCTCGAGATCGCCTACCGCCCAGCGCAGCCGGGGTTGCTGACGGGCCACTGCGCCCAGCAGTCGGCGAAGCCGGGTCTCGGATTCCCCTCGCCCCGCGGGAATGGCGTTGGGGCGATCGCCGGCGGTGACCGCGCCGGACCCGACGTTCGCGCCGGCAGCGGCGGCCACTGCCCGGCGGACTACAAGCGGTGGACCAGGCGCTGCG
>LFFF01000073.1 GCA_001510415.1 Actinobacteria bacterium casp-actino6
GGCGGGGGCGTCGAGCGGGGCGACCACGACCACGTCTTCGGTGTCTTCGGTCTCGGCTTCATCGACGGTGCCGGCCGAGACATCGCGCGGCGTCGGACCGGACAGCCCGCGGCCACACACCGGCCAGGCGCCCTTGCCCTGTCCGGCGAGGACCTTCTCGGCGATGGCGATCTGCTGATCGCGGGTCGCCAGGTGGGCCGCGGAGGCGAACTGGCCGCCGCCGAATCCGAGCCAGGTGCTCGGTGCGAACTGCAGGCCGCCGTGGTAGCCGTTGCCGGTGTTGATCGCCCAGTTGCCGCTGGACTCGCAGTTGGCGACGACGTCCCATTCGGAGTCGGTGGCGGCCTGCGCCTGGGCGGCGAGGCCGAGGCTGCTGCCACCGAGCACGGCGCCGGCGACGGCAATCTTCGCCACGCCAAACGATGACGTGGTGGGTTTGCGATGCCGTCCGCTCATGGATCGGTCCTCTCTCGAACGCGCCTGCAAGGTCAGCTTTCGGGCTCGGGCGGGAGAGGTTGCCCGGCCGCGGCAGGTACACCGGCGGCTTCACCACGAGGAGCCGGGGCTCCGATATCGGCGAACCGGTCGGGTCCCCCGCCTCCATCCACGATGTGTCGTTGTTCCCTGCGCTCCGTGGATGAAGCTCGGCGCGAGGAGCGCAGGGAGCCCGCCTCGAGGGGCGAACCACCGGCAACGGTAATGGCTTGCCGTGGTGCCGTCACCTTTTCGGCAAACTGGTGTTTTCCCTGCTGGCAAATCCTAAAGAAGCTCTAAAGGCCCAGCGTCGGCGCTGGTAGCGCGCGCACTTAATCTGTCCGTGGCCACCTCGTGATCGACCCGTGATGTGATCTAAATCACGGCTAGCCCCCCGAAAACGGGGGAAGGACGTCCAGGGTCTGATGTGCCCGCAGCACAGTGCCGGTGTCGCGAACTGCAAACCCGTCGCACAGAAACGAACACTTGCGTAACACAAGTGTAATTTCATCACTCTGAGCACTTAGTTCACAGATCGCGTCGGACACTGTCGATCCGGGACGCAGGGTCAACGCTCGGGTCTCCGCGCCGGCGGCGGCGCGGGCCGCAGCAAAGAACCGGACGGTCACCGGGATCGTGGTGGTGATCTCGGTCATAATCAGCCCCCGATCGCGCTCATCGGCCGCTGCGGCTGGATGAACCCGGGGTCGTTGATCCCGTGCCCGGCGGCCTTACGCCACATCGCGGCCCGCCAGGCCAGTTCCACCTCGGCGTCGTCGGCGCCGGACCGCAGCAGTGTGCGTAGGTCGGTCTCCCCGGTTGCGAACAGGCAACTACGGACCTGGCCGTCGGCGGTCAGTCGGGTGCGGTCGCAGGCACCGCAGAACGCGTCCGACACCGACGCGATGACTCCGACCGTGGCCGGCCCGCCGTCGACCCGCCACAGCCGGGCCGGAGCGGATCCGCGCGGCAGCGGATCGGGGCTCAGGTCGAAACTCCCGCGCAGGGCCGCGAGAATGGCATCGGCCGTCAGGGCGCCGTCGCGACTCCACTGGTGACCGGCATCGAGCGGCATCTGCTCGATGATGCGCAGCTGGTATCCGTACCGCAGGCATAACCGGAGCAGTGCGACCGCATCAGTGAGTCCGGTGACCGGATCGAGCACGGCGTTGACCTTCACCGGGCCCAGCCCGGCGTCGGCCGCGGTGGCAAGGCCATCGAGGACCGCGCCGAGTCGGTCCCGGCGCGTGATGGCGGCGAAGTGCTCGGCGTCGACGGTGTCCAACGAGACGTTGACCCGGTCCAGGCCCGCATCGGCCAGTCCGCGGGCCCGCTGCGCCAGCCCGACCCCGTTGGTGGTCAGTGCGATCTCCGGGCGGGGCCGCAGCCGGGCGGTGGCGGCCACCACGTCCTCGAGCCGCCGGTACAGCAGCGGTTCGCCGCCGGTGAACCGGACGCTGGTGACCCCCAGTCGGGTCACCGCGAGCCGCACCAGCCGGGTGAGTTCATCGAAGCTCAGCAGGTCCTCGCCGGGCAGCCAGTCCAGCCCGGCGGCCGGCATGCAGTAGGTGCACCTGAGGTTGCACCGGTCAGTCAGCGAGACCCGCAGATCGGTGGCCGCCCGCCCGAAGGTGTCCAACAACGGGCCATGCCGCGGCATCTCTTCCGGCGGTCGATCCGGATCCCGCCGTACCGTCGGGACCCCCAGCGTGGTGATGGTCATGCTCGGCCCCGGGTGTGGGCCCAGTCATGCGCCTGATCCACCGGAACGATGTCCTTGCCCAACGGCATGAGTGAGACCGGGATGAGCTTGAGGTTGGCAAGCGCCAGGGGGATGCCCACGATGGTGATGGCCATCGCGAAGGCACTCAGTAGGTGACCGATCGCCAGCCACAGCCCGCACAGCAGTATCCAGATCACATTGCCGATCAGGGCGCCGGGACGGGGGCCGGGCTTTTCGACGATGGTCCGGCCGAAGGGCCACAGCGCGAACATGGCGATGCGCGCCGAGGCGAAGCCGAACGGGATGGTGACGATGAGCAGGAAGCAGATCAGCGCGGCAAGGAGATAGCCGAGCGCCAGCCACAGGCCGCCGAAGACCAGCCAGATGATGTTCAGGATCAGGCGCATGTCTTCCTCCAGCGGGTCGCGCCAGCCTACCTAACCAACGTGGCCTGAGGCGCCTGGCCGGGCGTTGAGTAGGATCGCTGCGGCGCCTGCCCCGGGCGCCCGTGACGTCAGACAAGCAGGTGAGACCAGTGCCGACGGGCAAGGTGAAGTGGTACGACGCCGAGAAGGGCTTCGGCTTCCTCTCCCAGGAGGACGGCGAGGACGTGTACGTGCGCGCCTCGGCCCTGCCCGAGGGTGTGGAGGGGCTCAAGGCCGGACAGCGGGTCGAATTCGGGGTGGCCACCGGCCGTCGGGGTCCGCAGGCCTTGAGCGTCACGCTGATCGACCCGCCGCCGACCCTCGCGCGGACCCGCCGGGAAGCCGCGCCGGCCGCCGAACACAAGCACAGCCCCGACGAGTTGCACGGCATGGTCGAGGACATGATCACCCTGCTGGAAAGCGCGGTGCAACCGGAGTTGCGGCGCGGACGCTACCCCGATCGGAAGGTCGCGCGGCGGGTCTCTGAAGTGGTGCGCGCGGTGGCCGCCGAACTGGACGCCTGAATCCCCGGGGTCCCTTGGCTACTCCCACACCAGGCGTACCGACCACTCGGCGTGCGGCAGGTCGCGTAGTTCTCCGGTCTCGTCTTGCACCAGGGTCAGCAGTTGCACCACCAGTCCCAACACCCGGCCACGTTGCGGGTCGACCGTCGGCACGGTGACCGCCAACCGGGTGTCCGGCCGGTAGGAGGTGGTGGTGGCGTCGCGGTCGTCGGCGTAGACCTTCAGCAGCCGCCACGGGGCCCGGGCGATTGCCGCCGGCACCGAGAGCTGTACCGGGTAATCCTCGGTCACCGGAAGTTGCTCCTGCGCACCGCCTTTGATGCACTCGTTCAGATTGATCACGTTGCAGTACAGATACGGTGCCACCCTCACCATCGTGCCCCGGGAGTAGACGCTGATCTGCGGCAGTCCGGAGTCCGGGTGGTCTCTGACCAGCCGCCATGCCCCGAGGCCGGCACCGGCGGCGGCCAGCGCCACCAGAGCCGCCACGATCCACGCCAGGTGTCGCTTCACCGGTGCGTCACCGCCGAGAGTCCCTCCGGTTCGGCCAGCACCGGGCGGTTGCCGCCGAAGCCGGGGATCAGCGAGGCGCCGCGGTAGCTCACCACGGTCTGGGCCAGGCCGGGAATGAGCAGCGCGGTGATGGCGGTGAAACCCACCCACAGGTCCGTGTAGACCAGGACCCCGATGGCCCCGCCCAGCACCCAGGCCAACTGGAGTACCGATTCGGAACGCCCGAAGGCCGAGGCGCGCGATTCCTCCGGCAGGTCGTCCTGCAACGAGGCGTCCAGTGAGGCCTTGGCGATCGCACTCGCACCGGAGGTGACGAACGTCGCCGCCGCAGCGACGATCAGGTTGCCGGTCACCGCAGCTGCCAGTGCCATCACCGAGACTGCGACGGTCGCCCGCACCACCAGCACGGTGGGCCTGCCCAGCTGCAAGCGGGCCGCGGTGAAGTTCCCGGCGAAATTACCCAGGCCCGCGGCCACCCCGATCATGCCGAGAATGCCCAACTGCACCCAGCCACTGGCGTCCTGGGCCTTGGCGACGAACGCCGGGTACAGGAACAGAAAGCCCACCATCGCCTTGATGGTGCAGTTGCCCCACAGCGCGGTGATGATGTTGCGGCCCAACGGCTGCCGGCGCGGACCCGTGCCGATGACCTCGGTGGGCTCCTCATCGAGCCAGTCCCACTCCCCGCCGCGGCCGTGGTAGGTCAAGGTGGCGGGAACCTCCCCCTCGGTCACCTCGACCCAGCGCGGAATCCGCATCGTCAATGACGCACCGGCCAGTGTCACGAACACCACCACGAACAACGCACCGGGCAGACCCAACAGGCTCGAGAAGAGGTACTCCACCCCGGCGGCGATACCCCCGCCCACCACCGTCCCGCCGATCAAACCGAACATGGTCAACCGCGAGTTGACCCGAACCAGGTCGATGCTCGGCGGCATCACCCGGGGGGTCACCGCACTGCGGAGCACTGAAAACGACTTGGACAGCACCATCATTCCGAGTGCGCAGGGATAGAGCACCCACGACGGGTAGCTGCCGGTGGCGCTGTCGTAGTTGGAGATCAGTACCACCGCCAGCACGGTCCGCAACAGGAATGACATCGCCAGCGCGGCGCGCCTGCCATGCTGCAGGCGGTCCAGTGCGGGGCCGATCAATGGCGCGATCACCGCGAACGGCGCGATGGTGATCAGTAGGTACAACGCGACCCGGCCCTTGCTCTCCCCGGTGGCCGCGGCGAAGAACAAGGTGTTGGCCAAAGCCACGGCCATCGCGGAGTCCACTGCGAAGTTGGCGACCACCGGCCAGGTCAGTGCGGTCAGACCCGACTTGTCCGCACCGTCGGCGGTCGCGGCCCGGTGCACCATCGAGTACATCCGCGACCCCATCTCGGCGGCGGCCCGGGTGACCCCGGCCCGTTCGTCGTCGGGCTCGTACTCCGGTTCCGGATCGCTGTAGGGACTCTGCCGGGTATAGGGACTGTGCCGTTCGGAGCCCAGTGGGGGCAGGTACCGGTTGCCGCTCGGGTTGGACTTGTCGCGCCGGCCGAAGCCGCGGCCGGTGTCGGTCCGGTGGCCGGATCCGTCGCTGGGGTAGTTCGCCATGCCGGGATGCTCGCGACGAGGGGCGCCGGGCCCGGCCGGCGGACCGGCGCCCGGGTGCATACGCCGCCGTCCAGACACGGTAACGATTGTCCCCCATGACCCCGGGCCGGAGCGGGCAGCCGACCGGTGTGGCTGCCTGGAAGCCGGGTGAGGCAAGATTGACGGTGATGGACAGCCTGACCGAGACTTGTGAACCCGCCGAGACTGCCGCACCGGCCGAGCCGTCGGCCGAGGTCGCGGCGGTTCTGGTCGGCGCTGCCGAGCAGGCGCGCGAGGCGATCATCGAGTTCAGCGGCGAGACTGTCGGCGACTACCTGGGCATGAGCGTCACCGACGAGGCTTCCGCGACTCATCGGTTCCTGGCCGTGATGCCCGGCTACCAGGGCTGGCAGTGGGCCGTCGTGGTGGCCGCGTGCCCGGGCGCGGACCACGCGACCATCAGCGAAGTTGTGCTGGTTCCCGGTCCGACGGCCCTACTTGCCCCGCCTTGGGTGCCGTGGGACCAACGGGTCAAGCCCGGCGACCTGGGGCCGGGGGACCTGCTGGCGCCGCTTCCGGACGATCCCCGACTGGTGCCCGGCTTTGTCGCGACCGGCGATCCGCTGATCGACGACACCGCTGTCGAGGTCGGTTTCGGTCGCCGCCGGGTGCTCAGCAGTTTCGGGCGCGACGAGGCCGCCCAGCGTTGGTACGACGGCGAATTCGGGCCCGAGGCGGCGATGGCACGGTCCACCAAGCGGATGTGTCGGGACTGCGGGTTCATGGTGCCGCTGGCCGGCGCGCTCGGCGTCAGGTTCGGCGTGTGCTGTAACGAGCAGTCCGCGGACGGCCGCGTCGTGGACTTCTTTTACGGCTGCGGTGCGCACTCGGATACGCCGGCCCCGCCTGGCTCCGGGTCGCCGATGCACGAGCCCTATGACGACGGTGTGGTCGAAGTCGTTCAGAATCCGGCTGGTGAGCCTGAGCCCGCCGAGCCGGCGGCTGTCCAGCCCGAGTCTTCCGAACCGCCGGCGTCCGCCGACGGCTAACTGCCTTCGGCGGCGGCCTTGATCCGGGCCAGGGTCAGGTTCATCCCCTCGATGAGTTCCTCCTCGAAGCTGTCCACTCCACCGAGTGCGGCCTTGGTCACCGCGGTGGACACCGCGGTCACCCCGTTCTCGGCGTGCCGGGACTCGGTGACTCGTGTGCCGGTGGCGGTCGGCTCCAACTCGTAGGTCCACACCGAGTGGTTGATGTCGACCCGGAAGGCCAGCTTGCGCTCCGGGATCACCTCGGTGATGGTCGAGGTGGTCGGCCAGAACAGCATCCCGCGCCGGTTCAGGTTCAGTGTTCGGGTGCCCGGCCGTAACGGCCCCAGCGCCTTCATCTTCCGGCACTGCGGACTCCATTGCGGCATCCGGTTGAGATCTGAGATCAGGCCCCAGACCTTTCCGACGGGCGCGTTGATCTCGATCTCTGCTTTCAGGAGCGGGGCTGCCATGGTTCTCCTTTGGTCACTGTGGTTGGTTCCGTTCCAAGCCGGTCTGCGCGCCCCGCGCACCGCGTCGGGCCGCCGCCCGCTGCCACAGGAACAGCGAGGCGCCGAACACGCTGACGCCCAGACCCGCGACGGTGACCGGGCGCCAACTCTGCAGCGCCGGCACGAGGAAGGCTGCCAACGTGGCGATCGCCCACAGCAGTGTTCCGGCACCGACGACGGGCCGCGGATCCAGCAGCGCGGCCGGCAACTCCGGCAGGGCGACCCGATCGGGGGAGGACATCGGGTTCACGGTAACGGACCGATCTGGCGCGTACGTTAGCGCCCATGGTGGCGGTCATCGACATCACCGACCCCGGTGATGAGCGGGTTGACGACTTTCGTGACCTCAACAGCGTCGACCGCCGGCCGGACCTGCCGTCCGGGCGTGGACTGGTGATCGCCGAGGGCGTGCTGGTCGCCCAGCGCATGCTCGCCTCCCGTTTCCGCCCGCACGCCTTCCTGGGCACCGACCGCCGGCTGACGGAACTGGCCGGGGATCTCGCCGGTGTCGATCTGCCGTTCTATCGGGCCGCAGCCGAGGTGATGGCCCAGGTGGTGGGTTTTCACCTGAACCGCGGTGTGCTGGCCGCGGCCCGCCGTCCGCGGGAACTCACCGTCGCCGGGGTGTTGGCCGGGGCCCGTACCGTCGCCGTGCTGGAGGGTGTCAATGACCACGAGAACCTCGGGTCGATATTCCGGAATGCCGCCGGCCTCGGCGTCGACGCGGTGGTGTTCGGCGCCGGATGTGCCGATCCGCTGTACCGGCGTGCCGTCCGGGTGTCGATGGGCCATGCGCTGCTGGTGCCTTTCGCCCGCTCGGAACACTGGCCCGCCGATCTGCACCTGCTGCGCGACAACGGTTTCCGGCTGCTGGCGATGACTCCCGACCCTCAGGTGGGTACGCTCTCCGACGTGCTGGGCGCCATCCACGCGGACAAGGTCGCCATTCTGGTGGGCGCGGAGGGTCCCGGCCTGACCGAGACGGTGATGCGCGCCAGCGATGTGCGGGTCCGGGTTCCGATGTCGCGCGGGACGGACTCGCTCAACGTCGCCACCGCGGCGGCACTGGCGTTCTATGAACGGGCTCGGCAGGGCGCCGCGGCCGGACCGATAATCTGACCGGGTGCCCGACGAGTCGACGCCCTGGGGAACCGGCCTGACGGTCGCAGCCTTCGTGGCGGCCGTCACCGCGACGGCGATCGTCGTGCTCAGCCTCGGAATGACCCGCGTGCATCCGATGGTGTCGGTCGGGCTGAACCTGGTCGCTGTCGGCGGCCTGGCGCCCACGCTGTGGGACTGGCGCGCACGGCCGGTCCGGCGCTGGTTCGTGCTGGGTGCCGCCGTCGGGGTCGCCATCGGCTGGGTGGCGATGCTGGCGGTGTTGTTCGGCTAGCGTTCGCCGCTGGTGCGGACGCCCAGCAGGACGTCCTCCCAGGCGGGAACCTCCGCCTTGCGCTTGCCCCGTTTCGCCGGAGCGGTCTGGGTGGTGGCCGGGGTCGGAGCGGGGGCAGCGGCCGTGACCTCGTCGAACTCCAGTTGGGCCAGTGGTGCGACCTGCCGGAGGGGACGCTCGAACTCCGGGTCGATCAACTCGCTGGCGGCCTCGTCGATGGCCGTGACGGTGCCGCCGTGCGCCCCCGGGGTGAACCGGAAGTGTGCGTAATTCTCCGAGAGTCCGGCCGTCCAGCACATCCGCACGGTCCAGCGGCCGTCGTCGGTGCGCCAGGCATCCCAGTTGGTGGCCTCGGAGCTCAATCCGCGCTCGGACAATGCCGCGGTGATGGTCTCCAGCAAGGTCTCGACC
The DNA here is from genome assembly GCA_001510415.1 of Actinobacteria bacterium casp-actino6. Lineage (GTDB taxonomy): Bacteria > Actinomycetota > Actinomycetes > Mycobacteriales > Mycobacteriaceae > Mycobacterium. Next base: position 8,587 of record LFFF01000073.1, read on the forward strand.
GCCGGCCCGTCGGCCAGCACGGGGTGGGCGGCGGTGGCCAACTCCGCGGCGCGTTGACGCTCGAGCAGCACTGGGTGGGCGAACCGCTCGACCTTGGAGAGGTCCATCCCGGACGATTCGGCGACCTCCTGCGCGGATGCACCGGCCCGGATGCGGGACTGAATGTCTCTGGGTCGCAGCACGCCTTTGACCTCATTATCTCGTGTGTTCTGGACCAGCCCGGCGCGGTCGCCGCGAACCGCGGCGCGCAACCTGTCGTCGACCTGGATCAGGAACTTGTCGGCTGGGTCGCCACCTTCGCAGATGACGTGCTTGCCGTCGACATCGAGTCCGATGAGAGAGAGTTCCCGCATGCCGACCTCCTTTTGTCGGACTCTACTCAGCCCGGGAAAAGATAACGAACAGGACACGCCCGGTCGTCGGAGACGATCAGAGGCGTTCGACGACCCAGTCGACACAGTGTGTCAGCGCGGTGACGTCATCGGGCTCGATTGCCGGGAACATCGCCACCCGGAGCTGATTGCGGCCCAGCTTGCGATACGGCTCGGTGTCGACGATGCCATTGGCCCGCAGCACCCGGGCCACGGCCGCTGCGTCGACGTCGTCGGTGAAGTCGATGGTGCCCACGACCTGTGAGCGCAGTGCCGGATCGGCGACGAACGGGGTGGCGAACGGGGAGCGTTCGGCCCAGGAGTACAGCCGCGACGACGAGTCCGCCGTCCGCGCGACCGCCCAGTCCAGTCCGCCGTTGGCGAGCATCCAGTCGACCTGCTCGGCCATCAGTGCCAGGGTGCCGATCGCCGGGGTGTTGTAGGTCTGGTTTTTGAGGCTGTTGTCCACGGCAATCGGCAGCGATAGGAAGTCGGGCACCCATCGGCCGGACGCGGCGATCGCCTCGATGCGGGCCAGGGCGGCCGGTGACAGGACGGCCAGCCACAGCCCGCCGTCGCTGGCGAAATTCTTCTGCGGAGCGAAGTAGTACGCGTCGCACTCGGTGATATCGACCGGCAGCCCGCCGGCACCCGAGGTGGCGTCGATCAGGACCAGCGCGTCACCGGCACCCTCGGGCCGGCGGACCCCGACCGCGACACCGGTTGAGGTCTCGTTGTGCGCCCAGGCGATGGCATCCACCGACGGGTCGGATTGCGGCGCCGGGGCGCTGCCGGCGTCGGCCTTGACCACGATGGGTTCTCCGACGAAGGGGTTGGCGGTAACCGCGGAGGCGAACTTCGCGCTGAATTCACCAAAGGTCAGGTGCAGGGACCTCTTGTCGATCAGGCCGAAGGCGGCAGCGTCCCAGAACGCCGTCGCGCCCCCATTGCCCAGGATGACCTGATAGCCGTCGGGTAGGGAGAACAGCTGGTGCAATCCGTCACGCACCCGGCCAACCAGGTTCTTCACCGGGGCCTGCCGGTGCGAGGTGCCGAACAGTGCGGCGCCGGTGGTGCTCAACGCCGCCAGCTGTTCGGGCCGCACCTTCGACGGGCCGCATCCGAAGCGGCCGTCGGCAGGCTTGAGGTCGGCAGGGATCGTGAGCTGGTCAGCCATACCCCAAGCCTAGGATCCCGCAGCCCGCAGCTGAAATCGAGCGGGCCGGCAAACCCCGAAGCCGGCATGGACAGTATCCGGTACCTGCGGTACCGTTTGGCCGATAAGCACCGCTAGGTACACCTCAGGGGAGGCTGCTCATGGCGAGAACCAAGCTGGTCAGACGCTGGCGCCGCAACATGGAGGTGGGCGAGGACACGGCCTACGTCGACATGCTCACCACGCTGTCCGACGGCTCGGTGCGGCGGAACTTCAACCCCTATACCGATATCGACTGGGACGCCCCGGAGTTCGCGGTGCGGCCTGATGACGAGCGCTGGATCCTTCCCGCGAGCGACCCCCTGGGGGGCCATCCCTGGTACCGGGCGCAGCCGGTCGCCACGCGCATCGCGATCGGGCAGTGGCGGCAGGCCAATATCGCCAAAGTCGGCCTGCAGTTCGAGTCGATCCTGATCCGTGGGCTGATGAACTACTCGTTCTGGGTGCCCAACGGCTCACCGGAATACCGGTACTGCACCCATGAGGCGATCGAAGAGGGCAACCACACCCTGATGTTCCAGGAGATGGTCAACCGCATCGGCGTCGATGTACCGGGCATGCCCCGACTGCTGCGCTGGCTCTCTCCGCTGATCCCACTTGTGGCCGGCCCGCTGCCGATCCCGTTCTTCTTCGGGGTGCTCGCCGGTGAGGAGCCCATCGACCACACCCAGAAGCAGGTTCTGCGCGAAGGCAAAGAGTTACACCCCATCATGGAGAAGGTGATGGCGATTCACGTCGCCGAGGAAGCCCGCCACATCTCCTTCGCCCACGAGTATCTGCGTAAACGGCTGCCGCACCTCAACCGCCGTCAGCGGCTGCTGCTGTCGATCAACGTGCCGATCATCATGCGGGTGCTCTGCCAGGCCATCCTGGTGCCGCCGCGCAGTTTCTTCCGCGAGTACGGCATCCCCCTTGCGATTCGCAAAGAGCTGTTCTTCCGGTCCCCGGAGTCGCGGAAATGGTTGCAGGACATGTTCGGTGACGTCCGGATGCTCTGCTGTGACACCGGTCTGATGAACCCGCCGGCGAAGCTGATCTGGCGGATCTGCAAGATCGACGGCGCGCCCAGCCGGTTCCGCAGCGAGCCGCAGCGGCGCCATCTGACCGCCGCCTGACCGTCCCCGACCCCGGTGCCCCACGTCATCACGCAGTCCTGCTGTAGCGACGGCTCATGCGTGTACGCCTGCCCGGTGAACTGTATCCACCCCAGTCCGGACGAGCCGGAGTTCGCCACTGCCGAGATGCTGTACATCGACCCGGCCGGCTGTGTCGACTGCGGCGCCTGCGTGAGCGCCTGCCCGGTCGGAGCGATCCGCCACGACAGCCGACTGACCCCCGGACAGTTGCCGTTCGTCGCCGTCAACGCCGGCCACTACCCGCCCCGGCCCCCCGGTCTGAAGCTGCCCCCCACCTCCAAGCTTGCGCCGGTGCTGCCCGCACCCCGGCTGCGTAGCCGGGGCCTGACGGTGGCGATCGTCGGCTCCGGGCCGGCCGGGATGTACGCCGCCGACGAACTGCTCACCCAGCCCGGTGTGCGGGTCAACGTCTTCGACAAGCTGCCCACGCCCTACGGCCTGGTGCGGGCGGGGGTGGCTCCGGACCACCCACGTACCAAGGCCATCACCGGGCTATTCGATCGGATCGGCAGCGGCCCGGGCTTCGCCTACTACCTCAATATCGAAGTGGGACGGCATATTTCGCACGATGAGCTGCTGGCCCACCATCACGCGGTGCTGTACGCGGTGGGCGCCCCCGGTGACCGCGCACTGGAGATCGATGGCATGGGACTACCGGGCACCGGCAGCGCCACCGAGTTCGTCGCCTGGATCAACGGACATCCCGAGTTCGCCGCCCACCGGGTAGACCTCAGTGGTGATGCAGCGGTGGTCATCGGCAACGGCAATGTCGGTCTGGACGTGGCCCGCATCCTGACTGCCGAACCGGGAACCCTTGCGGCGACGGATATCTCGGATGTCGCGCTACAGGTATTGCGTCGGTCTTCGGTGCGGGAGGTGGTGGTGGCGGCCCGACGGGACCCGGCCGACTCCGCGTTCACCCTGCCCGAGCTGATCGGGCTCATCGAGACGGCGGATGTCGTTCTCGACACCGCGGACCACGTCCTGGTCCGGCGTGACCTTGACAGCGTGACCGATCCCGGCACCCGCGCGAAGCTGGAGATCCTGGCCGGGCTACCCGATGCCGTCGGCCCGGCCGGACGGCCGCGCATCAGGCTGGCCTACCGACTCACCCCGCGGCGCATCCTGGGCCGGGACCGGCCAGGCGGGGTCGAATTCCTCCGGACCGGAACGGCGGAGACCGTGACGGTTCCGGCCGGGTTGGTGCTGACCGCGATCGGCTATCGGGGAGCGCCGGTTCCGGGTCTGCCGTTCGATGACGCCGCCGCGGTGGTGCCCAACGAGGGGGGCCGCGTCGTCGACCCGGCCACCGGGCGGCCGGTTGCGGGTGCCTACGTGGCCGGCTGGATCAAGCGCGGGCCTACCGGATTCATCGGCACCAACAAGTCCTGTGCGATGCAGACGGTTGCCGCACTCGCCGAAGACTTCAACGCCGGACTGCTCGCCGAACCCGATGCAGGACAGACGGCGCTTCGCAGACTGGTGCGCTCGCGGCAACCCGATCTCGTCGACGCCGACGGATGGCGGGCGATCGACGCCGCAGAGATCGCCCGGGGTGAGGTAACCGGCCGGCCCCGGGTGAAGTTCACCGCGGTGGACGACATGCTGGCCGCTGCCCGGCCTCCCTCGGCGAGCAGACGCAAACTCGCACGAAAACGGGTCCGCTGACGCGACTTTGTGTCTGCTCGTAGGGGAGAGTCAGCCGGTGTGGGAGATCTCGTCCCAGCCGGCGACCGCACTGGCGGGGCGCGGGCTCGGTCCAACGTAGATCGCCGCCG
>LFFF01000074.1 GCA_001510415.1 Actinobacteria bacterium casp-actino6
AACGTCACACCCTGACCCGGGGGAGCCAGAGCACAACAAAAAACAAACAACAAACAAAAACCACCAAACACACTATTGAGTTCTCAAACAACACACCCGACATCCGTTGCCCGGCCGCGCAACAAGACCGCGGTAATTACCGCGAACTCGTCATGCGGACAGTGGTAACGCTCCGAAACCCGGAGACATTCCCTGGGATGCCGCCGCGCTCAGCGGACGAACCGCGTCGCAACGACTTCCATAAGCTACGTCAGGGTCTCACTCGAGTCAAATCCCCTGGGCTGCAGGAGCGTTTGACCTTCGTCACACCTCAGCCGACCCGCCGCACCCCGGCGACATTCCGTTTGCCCCGCCGCAGCACCAACCAGCGTCCATGCAGGAAATGCGACCCTTCGGCCACCCAGTCCTCGCTCTGCACCCGCACATTGTTGACCGACACCCCGCCCTCGGCGATCGTCCGCCGGGCCGCTCCCCTGCTCTCCGACAGCCCGGTCGCCACCAGGAGATCGACGATGCCGTCCGGCCCGCCGGGCGCCAACTCAGCCACCGAGGTCTCCTGCAGAGCGGCGGTAAGGGTCACTTCGTCCAGCCGGTCGAGTTCACCGCGGCCGAACAGGGCCTTCGAGGCGTGCTCGACCGCCTCGGTGGCGGCATCGCCGTGCACCAGCGTGGTCAGCTCGCGGGCCAATCTGCGCTGCGCGGCACGCTCATGCGGCCGGGCCGCGGTGGACTCGGCCAACTCGGCGAGCTCATCGGCGGTCAGGAAGGTGAACCAGCGCAGGTAGCGGATGACGTCGGCGTCCGCGGTGTTGATGAAGTACTGATACCAGGCGTACGGACTGGTCATCTCGGGGTCCAGCCACAAGCTTCCCCCGCCGGTGGACTTGCCGAACTTGGTGCCGTCGGCAGCCGTGACCAGCGGAACGGTCAGGGCGTGTACCGTCGCCCCGAGCTTCTGCCGGACCAGCCGCACCCCGGCGATGATGTTGCCCCACTGATCCGATCCGCCGATCTGAAGCGCACAGCCGTACCGCTGGTGCAATTCGACGTAGTCATTGGCCTGCAGGAGCATGTAGCTGAACTCGGTATAGGAAATCCCCTCGCCGTCCAGGCGCCGGCGGATGGTGTCCCGGTCGAGCATCACGTTGACCGAGAAGTGCTTGCCGACATCGCGGAGGAACTCGATCGCCCCGAGGGGCTGGGTCCAGGTCAGATTGTTCTCGACGACCGCTGAGGTGGCGCCGCCGCCGAAGTCGACGAAGCGCTCGAGTTGACCGCGGATGCGCTCGGACCACTGCGCGACGGTGTCGGCGGTGTTCAGCGTCCGCTCGCCCTGGTCACGCGGATCGCCGATGAGGCCGGTCGCCCCGCCGGCCAGCACGATCGGCCGGTGGCCGGCCCGCTGGAAACGTTGCAGGGTCAGCAGCGGCACCAGGTTCCCGGCGTGCAGACTCGGTGCGGTCGGGTCGAACCCGGCGTACACCGTCAGCGGAGGCCGGGCAGCGGCCACGGCGAGCGCGTCGAGGTCGGTCGACTGGGCGATCAGCTCACGCCAGCCCAACTCGTCGAGGATTGTCGTGGCCAAGGGTTGAACCATGGGTTGATCTTCTCCCATGCGCTGCGCTCAGTCGCTGTCGCCCGCCCGCGGCGCCCGCGGACTGCGGCGATAGGCGGACACCTCCGGGCGTCCCGGAATCCAGAACCGCCAGGCCCGGTCCGCGCCCCGGCTGACGCCCACTCGCGGGCCGGCGATCACATCGAAGCCCGCCCCCAACCGCATGGTGACCGGTGAGCGGGGGTCGAACAGATCCAGGCCGCCATCGTCCATGGTGATGGCCAGCGCTGAACAGAGGTTGCCGGGACCACGCGCAAGTGCCCGCGCGGGAACCGTCGGACCGCGGCGGTCTTGCGCCTCGGCGCGGCCGGATTCGACGGCCGCAGCACGCAGCAGTACCGCAGCCGCAGTGCCGTCCGGACCGCAGGAAACGTTGGCGCACACATGGATTCCATGGCTGCGGTAGGTGTAGAGCCGTCCCGGCGGACCGAACATGACAGCGTTACGCACGCTCGGCCCCCGATAGGAGTGCGAAGCCGGATCTGGCCACGGCCCGCCGGGCGGGCCGCCGTAGGCCTCGACTTCGACGACGACGGCGTCCACCCCGCGTGCGGCGATCACCGTGCCGAGCAGCCGGCGGGCCGCCGTCACCGGATCGACGGCCAGGCACTCCGAGTTCACGCGCAGGGGTACACCTATTCGGTGCCGGAAAGCGCCATCAACCGGTCGTGTTCTTCGGGCTCGACGTCGACGGCCTCATCGGTCAGCAGCACCGGAATATCGTCGTCGATGCGGTAGGCCTTGCGCAGCCGGGGGTTGTACAGGACGCCCCCGAGCATCAGTAGCGGTCCCCGATCAGCCGGGCACACCAGGATGTCGAGAAGTTTCGCGTCGAGCACGGCGGCTACGGAGTTGCCGGTGCCGGTGCCGGTGCCGGTGCGGCCGGCGCACCGGGATTGCTGTCACCGGGCATCTGGCCGGCACCCATGACGGCGCTGTTGGCGCCCTGCTGGGACTGCGCCTGCTGCAGTACCTGGGTTTGAGCCCGGATCTTCTGCTGGTAGGCGATGGTGTTCTTGAGAGCCGAGATCAGCGGGCCCTGGTTGGGCCGGTATTTCATCGCCGTGGAGATCTCTTCGAGATACGGCTTGGACGGCTTGAAGCCCATCGCGCGAAGTTTCAGCGACATCCTGAGCAGGTTCGACAACTGACCGCCACCGGCCCCGACCGCGTACTCCTCAGCGAGTTGGTCGAGGACATCGCCACCCGTTGCGGCGGTCGCCGTCGCGGTGGCGCTCGCACCTCCTGCTGCGGCACCGCCTTCGAGGGCGACGGTGGGCTTGGGGACCGGAGTGGGAACCAGGGAGGGATCCGCCACGGCGACGCCGGACACACCGACGCCGAGGCCGACAGTGAGCACGAGACCGGCTATGCAGTGGGCCGCCCCGCGGCGCAATCCGCCGAGTTTCCCCGCCATGGCATTCCTCCAGACCTGCGTCAGACTCTCCGAGCCTACCGCGCCGATCAGCCGACACCCTTGGTGAACGCCGACCGGGCCGCAGCCGAGAGCCTCCTGTACTTGCCCGTATCGGCATCCAGGTACCAACTGTTACGTCCGGCCTTGGGCACCCCGGCCGCGCGCAGTGCCGAGACCACCGGGCGGTAGGACGCGCTGACCGCGAGGTCCGCCACCACGTGCACGACGTCCGGCGGCAGCCCGACGGGCATGTTCGCCACCGCCTCGCCGATGTCGGCGGGGGTGACGCTCATCCCCGGCCGCACCGTGAGCGCGGTGACGGCCAGGGTCCCGCCCGGCGTCTCCACCCCGTACGTCACCGCCAGGTCGACCGCTCCGATCCTGCCGACCGCATCGGTGATCGGCGCCGGGAACACCACGCCGCGTGCGGTGCGCAGCAGGCCCGAGCGGTTGCCCAGCAGCCAGTAGTCACCGTCGGCGTCGCGCCAGAACACATACTCGGTGGAGATCCAGATGTCGCCGGCGGCGAACACCCCGCGCTTCACCGAGGCGGTCGGGTCGATCGGCCCCCACGGTTTGGCCAGCAGGATGCCGGTTTCCTCGCGACCCGCGAGCCTGACGAACCCGCGATTGTCCTCCAGGATCAGGTCTTCCTCCGGGTCATAGGCGCCCAGTTCGACCTCGCCGCCGCCGGGCAGCGGCCGGCCCTCGCTGCCCACCTTGAGCCCGGCGACGTTGGCCAGCACCGCCTGACCGTCGGAGGTGGCGAAGAACTCCACGATCTTGGCCGGCGCGAACACCTTGAGGATTCGCTCCCATAGTCCGGTCGGCATGCCCGAACCCATGAACAACCGGATCGGATTGTTGCCCGACAGGGTGAAATTGGGGTCGTCGATGACCTCCCGCAGCATCGACCAGGTGTAGGTGACCACCGAGACGCCGTACTGGCGAACCTCGTCGAGGAAGCGCTCCGGGCACAGTCCCCGGGACAACGCGATCCGCGAACCGGCCACCACCGAGCCACCGAGGCTGACCAGCAGGCCGGACTGGTGGTGAAGGGGCGTCAGGCAGTAGACGGTGTCGTTGCGGCTCAGCGCGGCCGCGGATGCGGTGCCGAAGGCCGACAACGCCCAGCGGTAGTTGGTGATCTGCTTGGGCACCAGTTCCCCGCCGCCCACGGCGTTGAACACCACGAACGCCACGTCGCGGGCGTAGGCCGGGTTGGGGCGGTACCACCCCGGCAACTCGACGGCGTCGGGGTCGATCTGTTCCATATCGATGACGGCGCTGCCCGGCGGAACGTCGAGATGCCGATTCTCGCCGCCGCCCAGTACCAGCGTCTGGACCGGCAGTCTGCCGGCCGCCGGGAGATTGGCCGGGTCGGTGATGATCTCGGTGACCCCGCTGAGCCGGGTCGCCTGCTCGAGGTCGGCGTCCGGCGGCATCAGGACCGCGACCGCACCCAGTCGGGACAGCGCCGCGATGGCGACCAGGGCACTCGGGCGGGTGTCCATCAGCACCCCCACCCGGCTGCCCTGGCGAACCCCGACCTCGATCAGTCCTCGCACCACGTTGTCGATGCGCCGGTCGACCGCCCGATAGGTGTGCACCCGCCCGTCGAACAACAGGAACTCACCGTCGGGCGCCGCTTCGGCCTGCTCGGAGATGATCCGGCCCAGCGAGATTCGGGTGTGGTCGTTGATCTGGCCGAGGCGCACCAGACGGGGCAGCGTGCGCGCTGTTTCGATCGCCAGTGTCCGCACCGAGAGGTTAGCCGCGACAACGGCGTCCGCCGCGCCCCTGGCCAGCGAGGTCGCCAACTCCGCGGCGTCGGCGACGCCGAGCATCAGCCGGGTGTTCAGCGGTACGCCGCCCGATTCGGCGTCATCGGGTGCCATCTCCTTCATCAGCGCGATATTCGCCGGGCGAGGCTCCCGGCCGGCCACCCACAGCACCCAGTCGGCCACCGTGGGCCAGGTATTGGTGGCGGCTTTCGATCCCACGACCAGGCCGAAGTGGCCCGCCCTGATCATCACCTCGTAGACATCCGCGTTGGGCGCGGCCCGTTTGATGCCGCGCACCGCAGGCGGCTGCCCGATATCGTCGACCTCGCCGACGAAGGCCAGCACCGGGCAGGTGATATCGGTCAACGTCACCAGCTGTCCCTGGACGGCGAAGCCGCCGGTCATCATCCGGTTGTGGGTGACGAACTGCTTGAGCAGTTCGGCGACCGCCGGGCCGGACCAGGCGATCCAACCTTCTCGGTCGAGAAAGCGCCGCTGCTGCTCCCGCGGCAACAGCGCCTCACGGTCATGAAGTTGGAACAGGAACTCAACGCGAGACTTCGCGGTCTTGAGCGGGTCCAGCATCTGGAAGCCGGCGCGGGCCAGCCAACCCGGGATGTCGATGTGGTTGAAGACGTGATCGGCCAGGAAATCGGCCAGTCCCACAGCCATGTTGGTGGGCAGGCCACCGGGCAGACCGGCCAGGGTGTCGACCGGCGAGCCGAATGTCACGATGCTGGCGACGTCCTTGGAACGGCGGTAGGCCACGGTCTGGTAGCAGAACATCCCGCCCTGGGAGTAGCCGGCGACGTGAACGCTCTGCCCGGTGAGGTCCTTGATGGTGTCGATGGCCTGGCTCAGGGCGACAATATGGTCGGTCAGGGTGCGCTCCATGCCGCCCTCGACCTCATCGGGCGAGCCGTAGTCGATCACCCAGGTGTCCAGGCCGGCGGCATGCAGGATGCCGACGGCACCGTCTTCCCTGGTGACATCCCACATGTTGGCCGACATCATCATCGGGTGCACCATCAGGACCGGCGGGCCGGCTTTGGCCTTGCCGGGCCGGTTGTCCGGCGGGAAGTACCGCCGGAGTTTGTACATCGGGGTGCTCTCGACGATCTGGAACGGCGAGGGCACCGCACCGGTGTCCAGTCCGCCGAAACGCGCGACCTCGTACCCGTTCTGGGCGGTCGCCACAAGGCGCTCCAGCGGTTTGGTGAGTGCCGAAAAACCTAGATCCACCGTTGCTCCCTGCCGATATCTGCGCTGCTGAAACCTCCAGGACCAGCCTCCCTGCGGCCCGCCCATCATGGCATACCGCTGAGTTGCCACCGAAAGCTCCGATGCCCGCAGCCAGGCGCTTTGACCGCTCAGTAAGGTCGGCGCAGTGGCACACCTGCTGGGCGCCGAGGCGCTGCACCTCCAGTATCCGACGCAGGTTGTCTTCGATTGCGTCACCGTCGGTGTCAACGACGGCGACCGAATCGGCATCGTCGGCCGCAACGGCGACGGGAAGTCCAGCCTGATGGGGATGCTCACCGGCCGGATCCGGCCCGATTCCGGCCGGGTCACCCGCCGCGGCGGCCTGCGGGTCGTCGCCCTGGAGCAGGCCGACACGCTCGATTCCTCCGTCACCGTCGGCACCGCACTGGTCGGTGACCGGCCCGAGCACGAATGGGCCGGCGATCCCCGGGTTCGCGACGTGGTCGCCGGCCTGGTCGCCGACCTCGACTGGAACGCGCCGGCCGGCACCCTGTCCGGTGGCCAGCGGCGCCGGGTGCAGTTGGCCGCACTGCTGATCGACGAATGGGACGTGATCGCCCTCGACGAGCCCACCAACCACCTCGACATCGAGGGCATCACCTGGCTGGCCGGCCATCTGCGCCAGCGCTGGTCGCGCAACTCCGGCGGGCTGCTCCTGGTGACCCACGACCGTTGGTTCCTCGACGAGGTCGCGACCACGACCTGGGAGGTGCACGAGGGTCCCGACGGCGGCGTCGTCGAGCCGTTCGACGGCGGCTACGCGGCCTATGTGCTGCAGCGGGTCGAGCGCGACCGGATCGCGGCGGCCACCGAGGCGAAACGGCAGAACCTGATGCGCAAGGAACTGGCCTGGCTGCGTCGTGGCGCCCCGGCCCGCACATCCAAACCCAAGTTCCGCATCGACGCGGCCAACCAGTTGATCGCCGACGTGCCGCCGATACGCAATACCGTCGAACTGGCGAAAGTGGCGACGACCCGACTGGGCAAGGACGTCATCGATCTGCTGGATGTCTCGGTGTCCTTCGGCGGCAAAACGGTGCTGCGCGATGTCCAGTGGCAGATCGCCCCGGGCGAGCGGACCGGGATCGTGGGCGCCAACGGTGCGGGAAAGTCCACCCTGCTGGGCCTGATCGCGGGCACGGTCACCCCTGACAGCGGCCGGGTCAAGCGCGGTAAGACGGTGCGACTGGCGATGCTCGACCAACAGTCCGGCCGATTGACGGAACTCGCCGAGGATCTGGTGCGCGATGTGGTGGGCCGGCTGCAGGCCAGCTATGTGGTTGACGGGAAGGAGCTCACCCCGACGCAGTTGTTGGAGCGCTTGGGATTTCGTCGCGAGCAATTGTCGGCGCGGGTCGGCGAGCTCTCCGGCGGCCAACGCCGGCGGCTGCAGTTGATGCTGACCCTGCTCGACGAGCCGAACGTGCTCGTGCTCGACGAGCCCACCAATGACGTGGATATCGACATGCTTTCGGCCACCGAGGATCTGCTGGATTCCTGGCCGGGCACTCTGATCGTCGTCTCCCACGACCGCTACCTGTTGGAGCGGGTCACTGATCAGCAATACGCGATTCTCAATGGTCATCTGCGCCACCTCCCCGGCGGCATCGACGAGTACCTGCGAATCGCCGCGCACCGGGAGGCCGGCCCGGTCGGCGCACCACGACGGTCCACCGACCCGGTCAAATCCGGGGTACCGGCCGCGTCCAGCCTCTCCGGGGCGGAATTGCGCACCGTTCACAAGGAGATCTCCGCGCTGGAACGCGCGCTGTCCAAGATCTCCGATCGGATCAACGCCAAACACGTCGAACTTGCCGAACACGACCAGTCCGACCACGTCGGCATCACCCAGCTCAGCGGCGAGCTACGGGAACTGGAGGCTGAACTGGCCGGCACCGAAACCAGGTGGCTGGAACTGTCCGAGCTGGTCGAGTCAGACGGCTGAGACACGCAAGCTCAGCGGGCGAGTCGCCTGCTGAGCTCAGCGGAGGTCTGCCTGACCCGGTCCAGTTGGCGCACAACCTGTTCCGGCGCGGTACCGCCCCGGGCGTTGCGCGAGGCAACCGAACCTGTGACGGTCAGCACCTCCCGGACATCGGGGGTCAGTTCACTCGCGATCTGCGCCAGTTCATCGTCGGTGAGGTCCTCCAGTCCGACACCACGGGCTTCCGCGACTTTGACGGCCGCTCCCGCGGTCTCGTGGGCGACCCGGAACGGCACTCCTCGGCGCACCAGCCACTCGGCGATATCGGTGGCCAGGGTAAAGCCGGCCGGCGCCAACTCGGCCATCCGCTCGACGTCGAAACGCAGTGTCGCGACCAGACCCGCCATCGCGGGAAGCACCAGTTCCAGTTGGACCACCGAGTCGAACAGCGGCTCCTTGTCCTCCTGGAGATCCCGGTTGTAGGCCAGCGGTTGCGCCTTGAGGGTGGCCAGCAGCCCGGCCAGGTTGCCGATCAGCCGACCTGCCTTACCGCGGGCCAATTCGGCGATATCGGGATTCTTCTTCTGCGGCATGATCGATGAACCGGTCGACCAGGCGTCGTGCAGGGTGACATAGCCGAATTCGGTGGTGCTCCAGAGGATGATGTCCTCGGCGAGCCGAGACAGGTCGACCCCGATCATGGCCAGAACGAACGCCGCCTCGGCGGCGAAATCCCGGGCCGCGGTGGCGTCGATCGAATTCTCCGCGGCCGCGGCGAAGCCGAGATCCGTGGCGATCGCGTCGGGATCCAGCCCCAACGACGAGCCGGCCAGCGCACCGGATCCGTACGGTGACACCGCCGTTCGGACGTCGAAATCGCAGATCCGGTCGATGTCCCGCAGCAGCGGGTGGGCGTGGGCCAGCAGGTGGTGGGCCAGCAGCACCGGCTGAGCGGCCTGCAGGTGGGTCTTGCCGGGCATTACTGCATCCGGGTGGGCTTGGGCCTGGGCGGCCAGCGCCGCCACCACCTCCAGTGCACCGTCGGCGACTCTGCGCATCGCGTCGCGCAGCCACATCCGGAACAGTGTCGCGACCTGGTCGTTGCGGGACCGGCCGGCCCGCAATCGGCCGCCGAGATCTGCGCCGACCCGGTCGATCAGCCCCCGCTCCAGGGCGCCGTGCACATCTTCGTCGCTGACCAGCGGCGCGAAACTGCCATCGGCGACGGCGGCCCGCAGACTGTCCAGCCCGGCCAGCAATCCGTCGCGCTGCTCGTCGGTGAGCAGTCCGGCGCGGTGCAGGACTGCGGCGTGCGCCTTGGATGCCGCCAGGTCATACGGCGCGAGCACCCAGTCGAAGTGGGTGGACTTGCTTAACGCCGCCAGCGCGGGGGCCGGGCCGTCGGCGAACCGCCCGCCCCACAGCGAGCCCTCGTTGGTGCTCACGTGGCGTCCCCGCGATCCCGGGCGGCGGCGATCTTCGAGGACAGTCCGTGGATGTGGACGAACCCCTTCGCCGAGGACTGGTCGAAGCTGTCCCCCTCGTCGTAGGTGGCCAGATTGAAGTCGTAGAGCGACTGCGTGCTGCGTCGGCCGTTGACCGCGATGTGGCCGCCGTGCATCACCAACCGGACCTCGCCGGTCACCCGCTGCTGGGTGTTGGCGACGAATGCCTCCAGCGCGGTCTTCAGCGGCGAGAACCATAGGCCGTCATAGACCAGTTCGCACCAGCGCTGGTCGGTCTGGCGTTTGAACCGGCCCAGTTCGCGCTCCAGCGTCACATGCTCGAGTTCGGTGTGTGCGGTGATGAGCACCATCGCCCCGGGCGCCTCGTAGATCTCTCGGCTCTTGATGCCGACCAGTCGGTCCTCGACCACGTCGAGGCGGCCGACGCCTTGCGCGCCGGCACGGCGGTTCAGTTCGACGACGGCCTCCAGAACGCTGACTCCGACGCCGTCGATGCTGACCGGAACACCCTGTTCGAACCCGATGATCACCTCGTCGGGGGTGTTCCAGTTCAGGGTCGGGTCCTCGGTGTAGTCATAGACGTCCTTGGTGGGCGCATTCCAGAGATGTTCCAGGAAGCCGGTTTCCACGGCGCGGCCCCAGACGTTCTGGTCGATGGAGAACGGCGAACGTTTGGTGACGTTGATCGGGATCGCGTTCTCCTCGGCGAACGCGATGGCCTTCTCCCGGGTCCATGCGTAATCGCGGACCGGGGCCAGCACCTGAAGATCCGGCGCCAGCGATGCGAAGCCGACCTCGAAACGCACCTGGTCATTACCTTTTCCGGTGCAGCCGTGCGCGACGACGTCGCCGCCGTGCTCACGGGCCGCGGCCACCAGATGCTTGACGATCAGCGGCCGGCTCAACGCCGACACCAGCGGATAGCGGTCCATGTAGAGGGCGTTGGACTGGATGGCGGGCAGGCAGTACTGCTCGGCGAACTCGTCGCGGGCATCGACGACCACGGCCTCGACTGCCCCGCAGTCCAGCGCCCGCTGGCGCACCACCTCCATATCCTCGCCACCCTGCCCGAGGTCGATCGCGACGGCGACGACCTCGCTGCCGGTCTCCTTGCCGATCCAACTGATGGCCACCGAGGTGTCCAGTCCGCCGGAATAGGCCAGGATGACGCGCTCGGACATGAATGTCTCCTTATTGACGGGGTGCGACTTGGGGGTGATCGGCGTGCTGACGGGCAGGGTGTGCTGACAGGCTAGGTGTGCTGACGGATGTTCTCGAACATGACGGCCACTTGGGCACCGGTCATCGGCTCGCGGGCGATCACCAGGATGGTGTCATCACCGGCGACGGTGCCGACCACCTCCGGCAGTGCGGCCCGGTCGATGGCGCTGGCCAGGTAGTGGGCCGCCCCGGGCGGGGTGCGCAGGACGGCGAGGTTGGCGCTGGCGTCGGCGGACACCAGCAGTTCTCCCAGCAGGCGGGCCACCCGTTCGGTGCCGCCGGTCACGCCCCGCACCGGGCTGCCGTCCTCCGGGACTACGTACACCCCGCCGCCACCGTCGGCGCCGCGAAGTTTCACCGCTCCCAGTTCCTCCAGGTCGCGGGAGAGTGTCGCCTGTGTCACCTCGATGCCCTCATCGGCGAGCAGTGCCGCCAACTCGGTTTGGCTGTGCACCGGCACTGACGAGAGGATCGCGACGATCCGGGCCTGCCGGCCGGCCCGGGTGGTGGCGACTTCCGGTGATCGGGTCATCGTCGTTGTCCCCCGTTCGTGTTTTCGAGTAGCCACACCAGCAGGGCCTTCTGGGCGTGCAACCGGTTCTCGGCTTCGTCCCACACCGCACTGTTCGGACCGTCGATCACGTCATCGGTGATCTCTTCGCCGCGGTGCGCCGGAAGGCAGTGCAGCACAACGGCTTGCGAATCGGCGGCGGCCAGCAGGTCGGAGTTGACCTGAAAGGGCCGGAACGGGCCGACCCGATCCAGACCGTCATCTTCCTGACCCATCGAGGTCCAGGTGTCGGTGACCAGCACGTCGGCGCCCCGGGCGGCAGAACGCGCATCAGCGGTAACGGCAACCGTCGCACCGGTGTCGGCGGCGCGGGATTGCGCGGCGGCGACGATAGCGACATTCGGACCGAAGCCACTGGGTGCGGCGATCGTCACGTGCATGCCGGCAGTCACCCCGCCCAGCAGCAAGGAGTGCGCCATATTGTTGGCCCCGTCGCCGAAATAGGACATCCGCAGACCCGGCAGCGACCCCTTTCGTTCGGCGAGGGTCTGCAGATCGGCGAGCACCTGGCAGGGGTGAAAGTCATCGGAAAGTGCGTTGACCACCGGAACGGTTGCCGTTGAGGCCATCTCGGTCAGCCGGTGCTGGCCGAAAGTGCGCCACACGATGGCGTCGACATAGCGCGACAACACCCGGCCGGTGTCCTCGAGGGTCTCGTCGCGGCCGAGTTGGGTATTGCGACCATCCACGACGACCGCGTGCCCGCCCAACTGGGCGATGCCCATCTCGAAGGAGAACCGGGTTCGGGTGGAGTTCTTGTCGAAGATGACCGCCACACCGCGCGGGCCCTCCAGCGGCCGGCGACTGAACGGCGCTGCCTTGAGTTCAGCGGCCAGCGCCAGCACCTCGGCCTGCTCGGCCGGGGTGAGGTCGTCATCGCGCAGGAAATGTCTCATGCCGGTGATCCCGCCGTGTCGAGGATGCCGGGCAGCGCCGACACGAACCCGTCGATCTGCTCCTCGGTGATGATCAGCGGCGGCGCCAGTCGGATGACATCCGGGGCCGCCGCATTGACCAAGAAGCCGGCATCCCGGGCGGCGGTCTCGGCAGCCTTGGCCTTCGGTGCGCTCAGCACGATGCCGCGGAGCAGTCCGCGGCCCCGGACGTAATCCACCAGAGGGTGATTGAGCGCCTCCACCCCGTGCGCCAAGGTCTTGCCGAGGATCCCGGCCCGTTCGACCAGGCCGTCGTCATGGAGCACCCGCAACACCGCAAGCGCCGCGGCGGTGCACACCGGGTTGCCGCCGAATGTGCTGCCGTGCAGGCCGGGCGTCATCAGATCGGCGGCCGGACCCAGCGCCAGACAGGCGCCGATCGGCAATCCCCCACCGAGGCCCTTGGCCAGGGTGACGATATCGGGGGTGACCCCGTCGTGCTGATGGGCGAAGAAGTCCCCGGTACGGCCGACCCCGGTCTGCACCTCGTCGACGGCCAGCAGGGCACCGTGCCTGCTGGTGATCTCCCGGGCAGCGGCCAGATAGCCGTCCGGCGGAACCACCACTCCGCCCTCCCCCATGATCGGTTCCAGGAACACCGCCGCAGTGTCGTCGGCGACCGCGGCCTGCAGTGCCGCAACATCTCCGTAGGGCACATGGGTGACGTAGCCGGGCAGCGGCTCGAAAGGCTGCTGTTTGGCCGGCTGACCGGTCAGAGCCAGCGCCCCCATGGTCCGGCCGTGGAACGCGCCTTGGGCCGCAACGATTTTCGTGCGGCCGGTGAGTCGGGTGAGCTTGAAGGCGACCTCGTTGGCCTCGGCTCCGGAGTTACAGAAGAACACCCGGGC
>LFFF01000075.1 GCA_001510415.1 Actinobacteria bacterium casp-actino6
GTCGTGCCGATCTGCCGCCGTGCCCCGCCAACGGCCCGGGCGAGGGTCCGGCGCGGCTGCGCGGGATCGCCGTCGAATGCGCCGCCGACGGCGCGGAGGTGGACGTGGCGCGCGCACTGGCCGGCCGCACCGTGGTGCTCAACCTGTGGGCGTACTGGTGCGGGCCGTGCGCCGACGAACTCCCCGCGTTGCAGGCCTACCAGCGCAGGGTTGGGGATGCGGTGACGGTTGTCACGGTGCACCAGGACGAGAACGAGGCCGCCGCGCTGCTTCGGATGGCCGAACTCGACGTCCGGCTGCCGACGTTCCAGGACGGCCGACGCAGTATCGCCGCCGCCCTCAACCTGCCCAACGTGATGCCTGCCACCGTGGTGCTGCGCGGGGACGGTAGCGTTGCCGAGGTTCTGCCGCGTCCCTTCACCAGTGCCGACGAGATCGCCGACGCGGTGGAATCGGCCCTGCGATGACACCTGACGGGAGCAGCCCGGTGAGCCCAGCGGATCCGCTCCGCCCGCGGGTCCGGCCGCCGTGGCTGGCACCCCTGGTCGACAATGTCGATCGGGTGCCCGACGCCTACCGCCGGCGAGTGCCGCCGGCGATGCTCACCGCGCTGACCGGTGCCCGAACCCGGGCTGAGGCGGCGCGATCGGGCCGGGACGCCGCCGTACTGGTGCTGTTCTCCGGACCGGATGCCGAGCACCCGCAGGGCCGGGTGCCGCCGGATGCCGACCTGTTGCTCACGGTCCGGGCGGGGACGCTGCGGCACCACGCCGGTCAGGCCGCCTTCCCCGGCGGGGCCGCCGATCCCGGTGACGCCGGACCGGTGCAAACCGCGCTGCGCGAGGCCCGCGAGGAAACCGGGGTCGACCCGCACCGCCTCCATCCGCTGGCGACTCTGGAACGCATGTTCATTCCCCCATCGGGGTTTCACGTCGTCCCGGTGCTGGCCTACTCGCCAGACCCCGGCCCTGTCGCGGTGGTCGACGAGTCCGAGACCGCCGTGGTGGCGCGGGTTCCGCTGCGAGCCTTCGTCAATCCGGAAAACCGCCTGATGGTGTACCGCTCGGGTGGCGAACGGCACTACGCCGGGCCGGCGTTTCTGCTGAACGAGATGGTGGTGTGGGGTTTCACCGGTCACGTAATCTCGGCGATGCTCGATGTGGCCGGGTGGGCACAGGAGTGGGACACCGAGGACGTCCGGGCGCTGGACGAGGCGATGGCGCTCGTCGGCGACGGTCGCGGCGATGCAACGGCATTCGTCGCAGACGATATGGAGGATCGGCTGTGACGGGCTCGCAATGGCTGGATATCGCCGTGGTCGCGGTGGCACTGATCGCGGCGATATCCGGATGGCGGTCGGGGGCACTGGGGTCGCTGATGTCCTTCGTCGGGGTGGTTCTCGGCGCCATTGCCGGGGTGATGCTCGCTCCGCATATCGTCAGTCATATCGATTCATCGCGCGGCAAGCTTTTCACCGCGTTGTTCTTGATCCTCGCGCTGGTGGTGATCGGCGAGGTCGCCGGCGTGGTGCTGGGCCGCGCGGTCCGCGGATCGATCCGCAGTGGCCCGGTCCGGTTGGTCGATTCGGTGGTCGGCGTGGCGCTGCAACTGGTTGTGGTGCTCGTCGCCGCGTGGCTGCTCGGTAGCCCGCTCACCTCCTCCAACCAGCCGAACCTGGCTGCCGCCGCGAGTGGTTCGACGGTGATCACCGAAGTCGACAAATACGCGCCGGACTGGTTGCGCGCGGTGCCCGATCGAATGTCAGGGCTGCTGAGTACCTCTGGGCTTCCGGAGGTCCTCGAACCGATCGGCCGCACTTCGGTTCAGACCGTCGACGCCCCCGACGCCTCACTCGCCGACAGCCTCGTGGTGGCCAAGTCCCGGCCGAGTGTGGTCAAGATCCGCGGTGTCGCTCCGGCCTGTCAGAAGGTGCTGGAGGGAACCGGATTCGTGATCGCGCCGAATCGCGTGATGTCCAATGCGCATGTGGTGGCGGGTTCGGACAGCGTCACCGTCGAGGCCGAGGACGGTAAGGAGTACGACGCCACGGTGGTGTCCTATGACCCCAACGCCGATATCTCGATCCTCGACGTGCCGGATCTGCCAATTCAGCCCCTGCAGTTCGCCCAGGAGGCGGCCAAGTCCGGCACCGACGCCGTGGTTCTCGGTTTCCCGGGCGGCGGCGAATTCGTCGCGACTCCGGCGCGGGTCCGGGAGATCATCGAGCTCAGCGGGCCCGACATCTACAAGACCACGACCGTCAACCGCGAGGTCTACACGATCAGGGGTCTTGTCCGCCAGGGCAATTCGGGTGGCCCGATGATCAACCGGGCGGGCCAGGTCATCGGTGTGGTGTTCGGTGCGGCCGTCGATGACAATGACACCGGCTTCGTGATGACCACCGACGAGGTCTCCCGGCAACTGGCCAAGATCGGCAACACCTCCAAGGTGCCCACCGGCGCCTGCATCGGCGGCTGATCCGGCTACAGCGCGGCCAGGAACCGCTGTAGCTGCTCGTTGACCGCGACCGGTGCCTCCTCGTGGGCGTAGTGGCCCACCCCCGGTACACCCACGAAACGACCGCGGGGGGCGTAACGCTGGCTGCGTTCGACCGGGTCAGCCAGAACGTAGGGGTCGGCACCGCCGCGCAGGTGCAGCAGCGGGACGTCGAGCTGACGATTCATCAACGTCATGAAACGCCGGCCCTCGCCGCGGAGCTGGCTGCGCACCGCCCAGCGTTGGTATTCCAAAGCGGAGTGGGCCGCCGAGGGGATCTGGATGGCCTGCCGCAGATGGGCGATGGTTTCGGCGAAGTCCCCGGAGGCCTGCCAGGCACCGGATGCCCGGCTTCGCACCAGGTGCTCCAGTTCCTCGGCGTCGTTGCGGGTCAGCATCCGTTCGGGCCATTGCGGCAGCTGATAACCCAGCAGGGTGGGAAGCAGTGCGCGACTCTGGTCGCGGCGGGTGAGTACCGAGGTCCGCAGCGCCGCGGGGTGCGGGGAACTGACCAGGGCGATGGCGCGCACCACTCGCGAGTGCAGCACCGCCGTGGCCCAGCACACCAGACCCCCGTCGGCATGGCCGACCAGGGTGGCCGAGGTGTGGCCCAGCGCGCGGACCAATCCGGCGGTGTCCCCGGCCAGTGTCCAGCCGTCGTATCCGCGCGGCGGTTTGTCGCTGCCGCCGTAACCTCTCAGGTCCACCGCGACCACCCGGGCGTTGGACAATCCGCGCAGTTGGTGGCGCCAGGACCACCAGAAGGACGCGAAGCCGTGCAGTAGAAGGACCAGTGGACGAGCGGTGGACGGGGTGTCGTCACCGGGGTCGGGGAGGGCCTCGACGCACTGGAACCGGATGCCGTTGGCGTGGACGTCGTGATGGCGCCACGGTCCCTGGATGCGGGTGACCGACGGGTCCGGCCGCGCCATCACCAGCCCGATGGGTCGGTGGGTGCCGGGGACGGGGACGGGGACGGGGTCTGCGCGGTGGCGACCGCGGGCGCCGGCGGGGTGACGCCCATCGCCTTATTGATGCCCGGGGTCAGCGCCGCGGTGGTCTCCTTGACCGATTCGATGGTCTGTTGCGGGCCGCGGATCCGGCGGACCTTCAGGTAGCCCAGCAGTGCGAAGACCGCGGTCACCACCAGCATCAGGATGAACACCACCAGGAATGCCGCCCAGCGCCACAGCCAGGTGTCCAACAATTCGGCCAGGAAGAAGAACATGAAGAAGGTCGAGTAGAGCAGCACCACCAGGGCCAGGATGAAGAAAACGCTGCCGGTGAGGCCCTTCTTGACGTCCCGGGTGATCTCGGCCTTGGCCAGTTCGACCTCTGCCCGCACCAGCGTCGAGACCTGGGTGGTGGCGTCCTTGACCAGCGCGCCGATGGAGGGATCGGCGGGCATCGCGTGCGGGTCTGCCAACGGAATCGAGGTCACGGTGCCGGGCACCCCGTTCTTGCGATCCCGATTGCTCACGGCGGTCCTCCCACGGTTGATGTGTCGGCAGTTCATGGTGCCATGCCCGACTCGCGGCCGGGTACAGGTCGTTCTGTTACGCAAGTTACGGATGTGGCCCAGTTAGACTGGACTTTCGGATGGGATCGGCGATGGAGGTATCAGTGATCACCGCACTTCGGATGCGGCGGGCGGCGGGAGCGGCGCTCTGCCTGTTCGTCGCCCCCTTCGTCGGACTGCTGCCGGCGCCGGCCATCGCGGGTGCCGATGATCCGGTAGCGATCGGCGGCGGTGCCGGCATCGTCATCGACACCGACACCTACTGCACCCTGACCGCAATCGGCAACGACAAGACCGGTTCGCTGATCGGCTTCACCTCGGCGCACTGCGGCGGTCCGGGAGCCCAGGTGTCCGCGGAGGGTGCCGAGGATCAAGGCGTCATCGGAACCATGGTGGCTGGAAACGACGGCCTAGACTACGCGGTGATCCGGTTCGACCCGGCCAAGGTGACGCCGGTCTCGAACTGGAACGGGTTCAAGATCAACGGCATCGGACCCGACCCGAAGTTCGGTGAGATCGGCTGCAAGCTGGGCCGCACGACCGGGTATTCCTGCGGGGTGACGTGGGGCCCCGGCGAGGAACCCGGCACCATCGTCAACCAGGTCTGCGGCCAGCCGGGTGACTCCGGTGCGCCGGTGACGGTCAACAACAAGCTGGTGGGCATGATCCACGGGGCGTTCACCGAAGGCCTGCCCACCTGCGTCATCAAGTACATCCCACTGCACACCCCGGCGGTGACGATGTCGATCAACGCGATCCTGGCCGACCTGGCGGCCAAGGACCGGCCGGGTGCAGGATTCGTTCCGACCGCGAACTCGGCGCCCGGAGCCGCCCCCTTCTCGCGCCGTTAATTCGCCTTGCTGGCCCGGATGGCCTCGAACACGCCCGGGTCGAGCAGTGTCGAGGTGTCGCCGAGTTCGCGACCCTCGGCGACGTCACGCAGAAGGCGTCGCATGATCTTTCCGCTGCGGGTCTTGGGAAGCTCGGGAACGACGTGAATCTCGCGCGGTTTGGCGATCGGTGAGATCTCCCGGGCCACCTCGGCCCGCAACTCGTTGACCATCTCCGCGGTGGACATGTCGGCGTGGTGCGCCTTGAGGATGACGAAGGCGCAGATCGCCTGTCCGGTGTGATCGTCGGATGCCCCGACCACCGCGGCCTCCGCCACACCCGCATGGCCGACCAGTGCCGACTCCACCTCGGCGGTGGAGATGCGATGGCCCGATACGTTCATCACGTCGTCGATGCGGCCCAGCACCCAGACCTCGCCATCGGTGCCGTAACGCGCGCCGTCGCCGGCGAAGTACCAGCCCTGCTCGCCGAATCGCGACCAATAGGTCTCGGTATAGCGTTCGGGGTCACGCCAGATTCCGCGCAACATCGACGGCCACGGCTTGTCCAGCACCAGGTATCCGGTGACCTGCTCGCCATGTTCGGTAGCCGGCGCCAATTCCTTGCCGTTGTCATCGACGATCTTCGCGGATATGCCCGGCAACGGCCGCATCGCCGACCCGGGCTTGCAATCGGTCACTCCCGGAAGAGGGGAGATCATCGCCGCTCCGGTCTCGGTCTGCCACCATGTGTCCACGATCGGAGTGCGGTCATCGCCGAACACCAGCCGGTACCAGCGCCAGGCCTCCGGATTGATGGGCTCGCCGACCGAGCCCAGCAGGCGCAAACTCGACAGATCGTGCTCGAATGCCAACTCGCGTCCCCACTTCATGAAGGTGCGGATCAGCGTCGGGGCCGTGTAATAGATTGTGACACCGTACTTTTCGATGACCTGGAAATGGCGATGTTCATCGGGGGAGGCGGGCGTTCCCTCATAGAGCACCTGGGTGGCGCCGTTGGACAGCGGTCCATACACGATGTACGTGTGCCCGGTGACCCAGCCGATGTCGGCGGTGCACCAGTAGATGTCCCGGTCGGGCTTGATGTCGAAGACGTAATGATGGGTGTAGGAGGCCTGGGTCAGATAGCCGCCGGAGGTGTGGATGATTCCCTTCGGCTTCCCGGTGGTGCCGGAGGTGTAGAGCAGAAACAGCGGCTGCTCGGAATCGAAGGCCTCCGGGGTATGGGCCGGTGACGCCTGCTCGACGGTGTCGTGCCACCACAGGTCGCGTCCCTGAGTCCAATTCACGTCGATCCCGGTGCGGCGCACCACCAGAACATTGCGCACCGAGGGCTGATCCGAGACGGCTTCGTCGACGGCGTCCTTGAGCGATACCGCGGTGCCCCTGCGGTACTGACCATCGGTGGTGATGACCAGCTTGGCCTCGGCGTCCTCGACGCGGGCCCGCAGGGCCGCCGCCGAGAACCCCCCGAAGACCACCGAATGCATGACCCCCAGCCGTGCGCAGGCGAGCATCGCCACCACGGCCTCCGGCACCATCGGCATATAGATGGCGACCCGATCGCCGGCCACCAGGCCGAGTCCGCTCAGCGTGTTCGCCGCCCGGCACACCTCCTCCTGCAGCTCGGCGTAGGTGATGGTGCGGGCATCGCCGACGGGTTCCCCTTCCCAGTGGATGGCCACCCGGTCGCCGTTGCCGGCTTCGACATGACGGTCGACGCAGTTGTACGCGACATTGAGTCGCCCGCCGACGAACCACTTGGCGAACGGGGCGTCCGACCAGTCGAGAACCTCGGTGAAGGGTGTGCTCCAGTGCAGCCGGTTGGCCTGCTCGGCCCAGAAACCCAACCGGTCCGCCTCGGCCCGGGCGTAGAGATCGGCTGTCGCATTGGCGTTGTCAGCGAATCCCGCCGGCGGCGGATAGTGAGTGGGAACATCGGTATGCGCCTCGGTCATAGATGTGAGCGTAGTCACCCGGCGGCGGTCGAACAGGGCTACGTCACACCGATCGGCGGACGGTTCATCCTGCGCGGCGAACGGCGGATATTCGTCCGTTCAACGGCCCGCTTCACCGGTCCGCGTCACGGGGCCGCTTCACCGGCCCGCGCGAGGCTGCGTGTCGGGTCAGGCTAGCGTGGGCCGTCGTGACACCCCGACAGCAGGACCTGCTGGCACCGTTGCTAGACCTGCCGGGCGTCCTCGACGCCGCCGAAGCCGCCAGGGCGGCACTGGGCAAGGCCCACCGCCATCGCACCAACCTGCGTAACTGGCCCGTCACATCCACCGAGTCCGCCGTTCGGGGCGCGCGCTCATCGTCCGCATTGGACGGCGGTGGTATCCGACTCGAGGAGGCATCGGGTGAGCAGGATCCCGTGCTCGCCGGTGCGCTCAGGATCGGGCAGGCGTTGGAGGGCGGATCGACGAGTCTGGTCGGGGTTTGGCAGCGGGCGCCACTGCAGGCACTGGCCCGTCTGCATGCCCTTGGCGCCGCCGATCTGGTGGATGAGACAGGACTGGGCCGACCGCGCCAGGTTCCCGAGGTCGCCGCTCGACTGGACTTGGTGACCCGGCTTGTGACCGGCGGCAGTTCCGTGGCCGCTCCGGTGCTTGCCGCCGTGGCCCATGGCGAGTTGCTCACCCTGGCGCCGTTCGGCAGCGCCGATGGCGTTGTGGCTCGGGCTGTTTCACGACTGGTGACGATCTCCTCGGGTCTCGATCCCCATGGCCTCGGCGTGCCGGAGGTGTTCTGGCTGCGCCGGGAAGATGACTATCGCAACGCTGCCGCGGCCTTCGCAACGGGGGATCGCGAGGGTGTCGGCGGGTGGTTGCTGCTCTGCTGTCGGGCGCTGGAAGACGGTGCGCGCGAAGCGTTATCGATCGCGGAGGCGGTGGGACAGTAGCCCGACACACGAAGAGCCCGATATATGAAGCGGGCGGCGATCCGAACCAGGTTCGGCGCGCCGCCCGCTAGCACGGTTTCGGGTTACCAGGCGTGCTGTGTGGGTTGTGTGGGTCGGCCTCGGCGATCTTGCACTGCGCTCTGAGTGCGGTTCTGCCCAAAGAACCGCGAACTGCATTCGCTTTGCGCAAGTACGCAGGCCCACAACACTTCTGCCAACATCGCGGCGTGCTCCGCGTGGGTGCCCGGGAACCGTGCTGGGATGCTTAGTTCGGGAGGTAGAACCTTCTCTTCCGGGACTACCTTGGCCTTGCCAAGCCTCCGTGACTCCTTTGTACTACGTGACGACCGTCACAGCAAGGGGGAAACGGCACCAGTTCGGCCAATCTCAAAAACTGAAGCGGCACAAGGCTCAACGCGCAGGGCGACCGTTTCGGCCGAACTGGGGAAACGGCCGAATCGGCCCGGTCGGCGGTTCGGGAGCCGCCGCACCCGGCACCGGCGACGCCACTGCAGAAAGTGGCAGTTCAGGACACTTGGCGCAGGGTGCAGGTTCACAGCAAAAACCTGGGATTTTCTTGCGCCAAGCCCTTGCGCAGAGCCGCCTCGGCGTGTGTATAGTCGGCATGACTCAGCTTATGCTGAGAGTGCATCAGCCCGACCCCCCGGGGCTGATACACGACGACCCTCGCCTCCTCCCCCCCTTGGCGAGGGTCGTCCCATTTCCGGGCGTGTTTGCCCACAATCGTCGTTTCGTCCACAGCCGGCCCACTGCTGACTGGTGGAAGGGCGCCATCCCCGTCAACGTTGGCGCCGTGAGTCCCACCGTGCACCCGCCCGCGCCACCCGTGCCAGTCGTGTTGACGCTGGTCGAGGATCCGGAACTGTCGGCCAACGCCGAACGCGTCGCTGCGGCGGTCGGTGCCCGGGCGGTCACAGCGGTCGCGCCGAGTAGACGGAACTGGCTGGCGGCCGCGGCGGTGATCCTGGACGAGGCGGCCGCGCTGCGGTGCGCCCGGGCCGGTATGCCCCGACGGGATGGGGTGCTGCTGATCGGTCCCGACCAACCATCGACCTCGATGTGGACGGCTGCGATAGACATCGGCGCCGAGTCCGTGTGTGCACTGCCCGAACAGGAGGCCACTCTGGTCCGGCATGTCGCGGAGAGCGCCGAGAGAGGGGCGCCGGGGGCCCGCAACGGCCGGGTCCTCGCGGTGACCGCGGGTCCCGGCGGCGGCGGGGCCTCGGTGTTCTCTGCCGCATTGGCACGGTGCGCCGGTGAAGCGCTGCTGGTGGATCTGGACCCCTGCGGCGGCGGGATCGACCTGCTCCTGGGCGGCGAGTCGGTTCCGGGACTGCGCTGGCCCGATCTGAGACTGCACGGCGGACGGCTGAGTTGGACCGCCCTACGGGAAGCCCTTCCGCGCCAGCGGGACATCAGCTTCCTGTCCGGGACGCGAACGTTCCACGATATCGACGCCGGTGCGGTGGAGGCGGTGGTCGACGCCGGCCGGCGGGGCGGAACGACGGTGGTCTGCGATGTCCCGCGGCAGCCGGCCCCGGCAGCGGTCAGCGCTGTGCAGTCCGCCGATCTGGCGATCATCGTGAGCAGCTGTGACGTGCGGGGTATCGCGGCTACCGCGGCGGTTGCGGCGATAGTGCGAACCCTGAACCCGAACCTGGGCCTGGTGGTGCGGGGCCCGGCCCCGGGCGGACTGCGGGCTGTGGAGGTGGCCGATGTTGCCGGGGTGCCATTGCTGGTCGCGATGCGTCCGGAACCGATGCTCGGCGCGCGTCTCGAACACGGCGGCCTTCGGTTGCGGAATCGGTCACCGCTGGCCCGGGCCGCGCAGACGGTCTTGGCGATGGTCGAGCACGGAAACGGAGGCCGGGATTCGTGACCCAATCGCTGATCGACCGGGTCCGGGAGCGGTTAGCTGCCGAATCCGTACCGCTGCGGCCCAGTGTCGTCGCCGCGGCCATCCGGGCGGAGTCCGGGGGCGTGCTGGGCGACTCCGAGGTTCTCGGCCATCTGCGCGTGCTCGAGACCGAACTTACCGGTGCCGGCATCCTCGAACCACTGTTGCGGGCCGAGGGCACCACCGATGTTCTGGTCACTGGACCGTGCGACGTCTGGGTCGATGATGGAAAAGGGTTGCACCGCAGTGAGATCAGCTTCGCCGATGAAGCAGCCGTGCGCCGGCTGGCCCAGCGCCTTGCCGCGGCTGCGGGGCGCCGGCTCGATGATGCCCAACCATGGGTCGACGCACAGCTGACTGACGTGCTCGGCGGACGGTACACCGTTCGGTTGCACGCCGTGCTGCCGCCGATCGCGGCCGGCGGTACCTGCCTGTCGTTGCGGGTACTGCGGCCGGCGACCCAGGATCTTGCGGCACTGACGGCCTCGGGCGCGATAGCGCCGGAGGCTGGACGGCTGCTCGACGACATCATCGCCGCGCGGCTGGCCTTCCTGATCTCCGGCGGCACCGGTGCGGGTAAGACCACCCTGCTGGCCGCTGCGCTGGGCGCTGTCGGCGGTCACGAACGGATCCTCTGTGTCGAGGACGCCCCGGAGCTGGCACCGCAACACCCCCATCTGGTTCGGCTGGTGGCACGCAGCGCCAATGTCGAAGGCGCCGGGGAGATCACCCTTCGGCAGTTGGTCCGACAGGCGCTGCGAATGCGACCCGATCGCATCGTGGTCGGAGAGGTTCGCGGCGCCGAGGTCGTCGACCTGCTGGCCGCGCTCAACACCGGCCATGACGGGGGTGCCGGGACGGTTCATGCGAACAGTCCGGCGGAGGTGCCGGCCCGGCTGGAGGCGCTGGCCGCGCTCGGCGGGTTGGACCGCGCCGCGCTACACAGCCAACTGGCCGCGGCGGTCCAGGTGTTGATCCACGTCAACCGCGGGCCCCGGGGCCGACGGGTCGCGGAGATCGCCCTGCTGCGCCGGATGGAATCCGGCCGGGTCGGCACACAGGCCGTATGGAGCGCAGATCGCGGCCTGTGCGACGGTATCGGCCCACTGCGGGAACTGATTGCCGAACGGCGCGGCCGATGACCGCCATTCCGGTCGCGGCCCTGCTGCTTGCCGCAGCGGTTCTGCTGACGCCCACGCCCGCGGGGCGCCGGCTGCAGTTGCCGGCCACCAGCCTCCGCCGCCAGAGACGGTGGGTGTCGGCGGTGCCGGTGTTGCTGGCGGCCGCGGTCGTCGTGATCGCCGCACCGCCGGCCCTGACGATCGCGTGCGCGGGTGCCCTCACCGTGCTGGAGATCCGCAGACGCCGGTGGTCACGGGACCGCCGACGACGCCGGGAGGCCCGCGCGCTGGCGGACGCCCTCGATGTGTTGATCGGCGAATTGCGGGTCGGTGCCCATCCGCTGCGCGCATTCGCCGTTGCGGCCGCGGAATCCGGTGATGAGGTGGGCCGCGCACTGCGGGCCGTCGCGGCTCGTGCCAACCTCGGCGCCGACGTGCCGGCCGGAATCCGCTCGATCGGCGCGGACTCCTCAGTGCCGGTGTACTGGGACCGGCTGGCCGTGTTCTGGCAGTTGGCTGCCGAGCACGGCCTGGCGATGTCCACCCTGATGAGAGCCGCACACCGCGACATCGTGGATCGCCAGAGGTTCTCCGAACGCATGCACGCTGCGCTCGCCGGGGCGCGAGCCACTGCCGTCATCCTGGCCCTGCTTCCCGCCCTCGGGCTGCTGCTCGGACAGGTCGTGGGGGCCCATCCCCTTCGCTTCCTGCTGGGCGGAGGTCCGGGCGGGGCGCTGCTCATCCTGGGGGTGGGACTGGTCTGTGCGGGAATGCTGTGGGCGGATCGGATCATCGATCGAGCGGCCGCATGACAGCGGCCGCGCTGCTGCTGGCCGCTGCCCTGTTGGCCGCCGGGGGGTCGGCCGGCACCCGGCGCAGGGCGGGAATCCGGCCGGGCCATACGTCGCCGTCGGTGCCTCGAAGCTCCCGAATCAACACCCGCCCAGACCCTTTCGCCGCCGCCTCAGCACTGGATGTGCTGGCCGTCTGTCTGGCGGCTGGGATGACGGTGCCGGCCGCAGCGGGTGCCACCGCCGCATTCGCACCGCCGGCGCTGGCGGCACTGTTGCGGCGGGCCGCGGACTTGCTGGCCCTGGGTTCCGATCCGGATATCGCCTGGCAGGCCCACGGCGTCGACCCGGGTGCGGACTGCGCCGGATTGGCCCGGCTCGCGCGCCGCTCGGCATCCTCGGGCAGCGCATTGGCCGATGGGGTTGCCGAACTGGCCGAGCAGCAGCGCACCGATGCCGGCCTCGGCGCGGTGTCGGCGGCTGAAAGGGCCGGGGTGCTGATCGCCGGTCCGCTCGGCCTGTGTTTCCTGCCGGCATTCGTCTGCCTGGGCATCGTCCCGGTGGTGGCAGGCCTTGCCGGTGAGATCTTCGGGGCGGCACTTCGGTGACCGCAACCTGGTGTGTCAGGGCAGCAACTGAGAGGAAAACCAAAGATGCACAGAGTGATTCGCGTCATGCGGGACCGCATGGCCATGCTGATGGTGGAGGAGGCGGGCATGTCGACGGTGGAGTACGCGATCGGGACCATCGCCGCTGCCGCCTTCGGCGCCATCCTGTACGGCGTCGTCACCGGAGACTCGATCGTGGGCGCGCTGACCTCCATCATCAACCGGGCATTGACCACCCGGGTCTAGCCTGCGATGGCGGATTCAGCACGGTTGAGGCAGCGCTGGCGATCGCGAGTCTTGTCGCGGTCCTGTTGGTCTGCGTTGCCGGACTCACGGCCCTCGCCCTGCAGATCCGCTGTGTCGATGCGGCGCGGGAAGTCGCCCGGCTGGCCGCACGGGGCGATACCAGCGGGGTCGGCGCTGTGGGCGGTCTGGCCCCGCCCGGAGCCTCGGTGGAACTGCGCCGCGAGGGCGCCTACGTCCTCGCCCGGGTCAGTGGCCGCTCGCCGGTGCTGCCCGGGATCGTCATTGTGGGCGAGGCGGTCTCGGTGGCAGAGCCCGGTCGGTGACGACTCCGGTGCGGTGACGGTCCTGGCTACCGTTCTGGTCGCCGCCCTGGTGACGGTCACGCTGGGCGGCGTCTGGCTCGGATCGGCGGTGGCGGCACGGCATCGGGCCCAGGCGGCCGCCGATCTGGCGGCCGTTGCCGCCGCGGTCCGGCTACCGGCCGGCGCCGCG
>LFFF01000076.1 GCA_001510415.1 Actinobacteria bacterium casp-actino6
GCCCGGGCCTGGAAGACGGCGCTCAACCCGGCCGGGGAGTGGATGCCCGCGGTGATCGCGGCGGCCGACACCCGCCTGCGCGGCCTTCGCCAACACGTGCCCGACGCCGGCGGGATGATCATCGCCTCTGATCAGACCGCTGCCCGCGCCTATGCCGACCTGCTGTTGAAGATCACCGGCGAGGCCCCCACGGTGGTGCTGTCGGACGACCCGGGTTCCTCCGACCGCATCTCCCAGTTCGCGACCGGCACGTCATGCTGGCTGGTGGCGGTGCGGATGGTGTCCGAGGGTGTGGACGTGCCGCGACTGGCGGTCGGTGTCTACGCGACGAGTGCGTCGACCCCGTTGTTCTTCGCCCAGGCGATCGGCCGGTTCGTCCGGTCCCGCCGGCCCGGCGAGAGTGCCAGCATCTTCCTGCCGTCGGTGCCCAACCTGCTGCTGCTGGCCAGCGAGATGGAGGCCCAGCGCAACCATGTGCTGGGCAAACCGCACCGGGAGACCCTCGAGGATCCGCTCGACGCCGAACTGGCCGATCAGCGGCGCGACGAACCCGATCTGCAGGAGAAGGGGATCGAATACCTGGGCGCCGACGCTGAACTCGACCAGGTGATCTTCGACGGATCTTCGTTCGGGACCGCGACACCGGCGGGCAGCGACGAAGAGGCCGACTATCTCGGCATCCCCGGCCTGCTCGACGCCGCCTCCATGCGCGACCTGCTGCGGCGCAGGCAGGAGGAACAGCTCACCAAGCGCACCGCAGCCGGGACCGAGGCGCCGCGCACCACCCACGGTCAACTCCGCGAACTGCGCCGCGAACTCAACGCTCTGGTGTCGGCGACGCATCACCGCACCGGCCGGTCGCACGGCTGGATCCACAACGAACTGCGCCGGGTCTGCGGCGGACCGCCGGTCGCGGCGGCCAACAGCGAACAGATTCAGGCCCGGATCGAGGCCGTCCGCTCGCTACAGGCCTAACAGCGCGGGCAGGTCGGCGACCGAGTCCAGCACGTGGTTGGGCTGCATGGCGAACTCGTCGGCCGCCCACCGGTCCAGGGTGTCCTGACGGAACTTTCCGGTCCGCACCAGCACCCCGGTCATACCGACCACCTGGGCGGCCAGCACGTCGTTGTTGAGGTCGTCGCCGACCATGTACATCTCCTCCGGTTCCACCCCGAGCCGGGCGGCGGCCACCTGGAAGCCGGCCGGGGCGGGCTTGCCGACCGCGACGGCCTTGCGCCCGGAGGTCTGCTCCATCCCGATCAGGTACATCCCGGTGTCGATACGCAGACCCTCCGCGGTGGTCCAGGCGGTGCTGCGGTGCATGGCGATCACCGGCACACCCTGACTCATCAAGTCGTAGACCCGGCTCAGGGTCAGGTGGCAGAACTGTGGCCCGGCGCCGCCGAGCAGGATCACATCCGGTCGGGCGGACGAGTCGCCGAAGTCGGCGGAGTCGATGATCTCGATACCCGGCATGTCCTCGGTGATATCGCCATTGTTGACCAGCAGGCAGCGCGCACCCGGATGGTGTGTGCGGACGTAATCGGCGGTCAGGGCGGCGGCGGTGATCACCTCGTCGGGGCGCACCCTCATACCGGCCGAGGTCAGCGCCGCGGCGATCCGGGCACGGGTCCGGGTGGTGGTGTTGGTCAGATACGAGCAGGGGATCCGATGCTCGGCGAGTACCTGCACCGCCTCGGCTGCTCCCGGGATCGGCTGCCAGGAAGTCACCAGGACGCCGTCGATATCAAACAGCACACCGCCGATGGCCATGAAAGGAAACAGTAGGCGCACCGTATCTTCTAAGCATGCGATGGACAGAGAACGACGTACCGAATCAGAGTGGTCGCCTGGCGATCGTCACCGGTTCCAACACCGGACTGGGCTACGACACGGCGCGGGTTCTGGCCGCACACGGTGCCGCCGTGGTGATGGCCGTGCGCGACACCGCCAAGGGCGAGGCGGCAGCAGCCAGGATCCGGCAACTCTCGCCGGGTGCCGACGTGACCGTGCGGAAGCTGGATCTGGGCTCGCTGGACTCGGTGCGCTCCGCCGGCGCCGAGATGGCCGCCGCCTATCCGCGGATCGACCTGCTGATCAACAACGCCGGGGTGATGTATCCGCCGAAGCAGACCACCGCGGACGGTTTCGAGTTGCAGTTCGGCACCAACCATCTCGGCCATTTCGCGCTGACCGGACTGCTGCTGCCCAACCTGCTCGACGTGGACGGGTCCCGGGTCGTGGTGGTGTCCAGCATCGCCCACAACATCAAGGCCAAGATCGACTTCAACGATCTGCAGTGGGAGCGCCGGCGCTATGACCGGGTGGCCTCCTACGGCCAGTCCAAGCTGGCCAACCTGATGTTCGCCTACGACCTGCAGCGCCGGCTGGAAGCCGCGAAAGCGAAAACCATTGCCGTCGCGGCACATCCAGGGGTGGCCGCCACCGAGCTGGTCCGGCATGTGCCCGGGGCCGGGCTGCCGGGGGTGAACTGGCTGTCGGGCAAACTGCTCAACAGCTCCGAATTGGGGGCGCTGCCGACGCTGCGGGCGGCCACCGATCCCGCGGTACGCGGCGGTCAGTACTACGGCCCAGACGGATTCCGCGAGTTGCGCGGCTACCCGAAGCTGGTCACCTCCAGCAAGCAGTCCCAGGATGTCGCGGTACAGGAGCGACTGTGGACGGTGTCCGAGGAACTGACCGGCGTCAGCTATCCGGTCTGACACATTCTGATGCGCAGCGTCGATGAGCATCGCCGCGTCATTGCCGGGCTGATCTCCGCGCGGCCGCCGTCACCCGTCGTGCTGTCCGAGGCGCTGGGGCTGGTATTGGCCGAGGATGTCGTCGCGCCGCTGTCGCTGCCGGTGTTCGACAACTCCGCGATGGACGGTTACGCGGTGCGGGCCGAGGACGTCGCCGACGCGGGTCCCGACAATCCGGTGACTCTGCCGGTCGCTGAGGACATTCCGGCCGGACGCACCGACCCGCTCACCCTCTCCCCGGGCACCGCACACCGGATCATGACCGGTGCGCCGATGCCCGCCGGGGCCACCGCGGTGGTGCCGGTGGAAGCCACCGACGCCGGGATGCCGACGGTGAAGATCGCCGGCGCGCCGAGGCCCGGCCAACACGTCCGGAAATCCGGTGAGGACGTCACCGCCGGGACGCGAGTGCTGCGCGCCGGGCAGACCGTCACACCGGCGGTCCTCGGCCTGGTTGCCGCGCTCGGCTTGGACCGGTTGACGATCGTCCCCCGCCAGCGGGTGCTGGTGATCTCCACCGGTTCGGAACTGGTGGCGGCCGGTACGGCGCTGGCACCCGGGCAGATCTATGAATCCAACGCCGTCATGCTGGCGGCCGCCGTGCGGGAGGCGGGCGCCTCCGTGCTGGACACCGCCACCTGCGGTGACGATGTGGAGCAGTTCCGTGAACTGCTCGAGGCCCGCGAGGCCGATCTGGTGATCACCTCCGGCGGGGTCAGCGCCGGCGCCTATGAGGTGGTCAAGGACGCCTTCCCGACGGGGTCCGGCGGCGTGGAATTCGTCAAGGTGGCCATGCAGCCCGGTATGCCGCAGGGCGCCGGCCGTACCGGCGGCGGGTGCCCGATCGTCACCCTGCCCGGCAATCCGGTCAGCGCCCTGGTGTCCTTCGAGGTGTTCATCCGTCCCGCACTTCGCGCCGCCATGGGCATGGCCGACCCGGACCGGCCGCGGCGTAGCGCGGTGCTCGCCGAGGCGCTGACCTCCCCGCGCGGCAAGCGGCAGTTCCGCCGGGGGATCTATGACCCGTGCGCGGGAACCGTCACCAGCTACGGCCCACCCGCTTCCCATCACCTGCGCTGGCTGGCCTCGGCCAACTGCCTTCTCGACATCGCCGAGGACGTCACCGACCTCGCCGCCGGGCAGCAGGTTGAGATCTGGGACCTCTGCTAAGCCCGGCACGACTAGACTCAGCGCGATGGCCAGACGCCCGAATGACATCTCGCAGTCCGGCCCTCAGCGGTTGGCCGAACTGGTGCGATCCACGGTGCCCCCGGTCCACCCCGCCGGCATTCCGTTCATCGCGGCCGGTGCCGTGGTTGCCGCACTGGGCCGCAACCACCGCTGGGTACGCCGGGCCGGTCTGGCCGCGGCCGCTGCCAATGCCGGTTTCTTCCGGCACCCGAACCGCACCCCCCCGACCCGGCCCGGTGTCGTCGTCGCCCCTGCCGACGGGCAGGTGTGCCTGATCGACACCGTGTCGCCGCCGGCTGAACTGGGTCTGGCGCCCGACCCGGTGCCAAGGGTCAGCATCTTCCTGTCCCTGCTGGACGCGCATGTACAGCGCACCCCGGTCGGCGGCGAGGTGTTGGCGGTGGAGTACCGGCCCGGCCGCTTCCATTCCGCCGATCTTCCGGCCGCCAGTGCGGACAATGAGCGCAACAGCGTGCTGATCCGCACACCGGAGGGACATCAGGTGGTTGTCGTCCAGATCGCCGGGCTCATCGCCCGCCGCATCGTCTGCGATCTGCAGGCCGGCGACAGCGTGGCCATCGGTGACACCTACGGGCTGATCCGGTTCGGGTCCCGGCTGGACACCTACCTGCCGGCCGGCTCCGAGGTGCTGATCGAGTCGGGTCAGCGCGCACTGGCCGGCGAGACCGTGTTGGCCCGGCTGCCGTGACGAGCCCGCGGATCCCGATCCAATCCCGACGGGGGCTGCGCATCCTGCCCAGCGCGACCACCGTCCTGGCGATCTGCGCCGGACTCACCTCGATCAAGTTCGCGCTCGACGGGCGGCCGCATATCGCTCTGGCCCTGATCGGTGCCGCAGCGGTGCTCGACGGTATCGACGGCGGTATCGCCCGCGCGCTGCACGCCCAATCCCCGATGGGTGCCGAAATCGATTCGTTGGCCGATGCGGTGAACTTCGGTGTCGCGCCGGCCCTGGTCGTCTATGTGACCCTGCTGCCGCACTCACCGGTCGGCTGGATTTTCGTGCTGCTCTACGCGGTCTGCATCGTGTTGCGACTGGCCCGGTTCAATGCGCTGCTCGATGACGACACCCGTCCGGCCTACACCCGCGAGTATTTCGTCGGAATGCCGGCGCCGTGCGGCGCGGTCGGCTCGATCGGGCCGCTGGCGGCGATGCTGCAGTTCGGCCACGGCTGGTGGACCTCAACCTGGTTCGTCTGCGCCTGGCTGGCGGCCAACTCGATCCTGCTGGTCAGCCGGGTCCCCACCCTGGCGTTGAAATCGATCTCGGTACCGGCGAACGCCGCACCGATCCTGCTCGGACTGGTCGCTCTGGCCGCGGCCGGGCTGCTGCTGTTCCCGTACATCCTGGTGCTGCTGATCATCGGGGGCTATCTACTGATCATGCCGTTCACCATCCGCAGTCAACGCTGGGTGGCGGCGCGCCCGGAGACGTGGGACGTCAAACCGCGGCAGCGCCGGGAGGCCCGGCGGGCCGCCCGGCGGGCCCAACACCCGCATCGGCGGTCCACCGCCCGGTTGGGCCTGCGTAAGCCGGGATCGGACCGATGAGTTCGAGTCTGACCCTGACCGCGCGGCTCAACACCGCGGCCCTGGACTCGCGCCGCGGCGTGGTCCGCCTGCACCCCGAGGTGATCGCCGCGCTGGGTATCCGGGAGTGGGACGCGGTCTCGTTGATGGGTTCCCGCACCACCGCTGCGGTGGTCGGCACGGCCCCGGCCGGCACGCCCACGGGCACCGCACTGCTCGACGATGTGACGCTGTCCAACGTCGGCGCGCGCGAGGACGCCACCGTGCTGGTGTCCCCGATAACCGTCTACGGTGCCCGTTCGGTGACATTGAGCGGCTCGGCACTGGCCACCATGTCGGTGTCCTCGACCGCGCTGCGCCAGGCCCTGCTGGGCAAGGTGCTGACGGTCGGCGACACCGTGTCGCTGCTGCCGCGGGACCTGGGCCCGGGCACCTCCACCTCGGCCGCCAGCACCGCGCTGGCTGCCTCGGTCGGCATCACCTGGACCTCGGAGCTACTGACCGTCACCGGGACCGATCCGGCCGGACCGGTGTCGGTACAACCGAATTCATCGGTCACCTGGGGCGAGGGCAGCGCGGCGGTCACCGGGTCGACGCCGGCGGTCAGCCCGCCCACCGAGTGGCCCGAGGAGCCTTCGGTCAGTATCGACGATCTCAAAGGTCAGCACCTGCAGGCCGCCCGGCTGACCGAGTGGCTCAAACTCGCCCTCGACGAGCCGGAACTGTTGGAGAAGCTCGGCGCCAAACCCAATCTCGGCGTGCTGATCACCGGCCCGGCCGGGGTGGGCAAGGCCAGGTTGGTCCGCGCCGTGTGCGCGGGCCGCCGACTGGTCGAACTGGACGGACCGGACACCGGCGCGCTGGCGGCGACCGAACGCCACCAGGCCGTCGCGCGAGCAGCCGCCGATGTCATCGCCGGCGGCGGTGTGCTGCTGGTGACCGATATCGACGCGCTGCTGCCCGACCCGCCCGAGCCGGTGGGCACCATGATCCTCGGCGAGTTGCGCAGAGCGGTGCTGGCGCCCGGTGTCGCGCTGGTCGCGACGTCCCAGCAACCGGACGCGCTGGACTCCCGGTTACGCGCCCCCGACCTGTGCGACCGGGAACTCGGCCTGAGCCTGCCCGACGGCGCCACCCGCAAGGCTCTGTTGGAGGTGCTGCTGCGCGGTGTGCCCGCCGAAGACCTCACACTGGACGAGATAGCTGAGCGCACACCGGGATTCGTCCGGGCGGATCTGGCCGCACTGGTGCGCGAGGCGGCGCTGCGGGCGGCCGCGCGGGCCAGCGAGGACGGCAATCCGCCGGCACTGACCCAGCAGGATCTGACCGGTGCGCTGTCCGTCATCAGGCCGCTGTCGCGATCAAACACCGAGGAGGTGGCGGTCGGCTCGGTCACCCTCGACGATGTCGGCGACATGGTCGAGACCAAGCGGGCGCTCACCGAGGCGGTGCTGTGGCCGCTGCAGCATCCCGACACCTTCGCCCGACTCGGGGTCGACCCGCCGCGCGGCGTGCTGCTGTACGGCCCACCCGGGACCGGAAAGACGTTCGTCGTACGGGCACTGGCAAGCACCGGCCGGCTCAGCGTCCATGCCGTCAAGGGTTCGGAACTGATGGACAAATGGGTGGGGTCCTCGGAGAAGGCGGTACGCGAACTGTTCCGCCGGGCGCGGGATTCCGCGCCGTCACTGGTATTCCTCGATGAGATCGACGCGCTGGCTCCGCGGCGCGGACAGAGCCACGACTCCGGGGTCACCGACCGGGTGGTGGCCGCACTGCTGACCGAACTGGACGGTATCGAGCCGCTGCGCGATGTGGTGGTGCTCGGTGCCACCAACCGCCCGGACCTGATCGACCCCGCCCTGCTGCGGCCGGGACGGCTGGAGCGACTGGTTTTCGTCGAGCCGCCGGATGCCGATGCCCGCTATCAGATCCTCAAGACGGCCGGTAAGTCGGTTCCGCTCAGCGACGAGGTCGACCTGAAGACGCTGGCCGCCGAGTTGGAGGGTTACAGCGCGGCGGACTGTGTGGCGCTGCTGCGTGAATCCGCGCTGACGGCGATGCGTCGTTCCATCGACGCCGCCGATGTCACCGCCGCCGATGTGGCCACGGCGAAGAACAACGTCCGCCCGTCGCTGGATCCGGCACAGATTGAGTCGCTGCGGGTGTTCGCCGCCGACCGCTGAGTTTCCCTCACTCCTCGGACAACTGGAATTCGACCATGGCAGTGACGGTTTCGATCGCATCGGTGAGAACGCCGACCCGTTCCGCCAGGGTCGGGGCGGCCAGCACCGCGTAGCGGTCGGCCTGGCCGATCGGAACGCGGGCGGCCAGTGCATACAGGTGCGCCGAGGGGTCATCGGCCGTCTCGGCGTCGACGGCCAGGGCGTCCGGCGGTAGTTCGATCCCGCGGGCCTGCGCCACCATCTGGAACAGCCGCAGAATGCGATCGATGACATCGCCGATCTGCCCGGGCCCGACCGGCGGTCCCGGCTGGTCGGGCCAGGGTTCGACGATCGCGCGCGGGTACGGGTCGTCCGGGAGCCAGCGGCGCACCCGGATCCGCTCCCCCACCGGCGCAAGCAGTTCGTACTGTCCCATCCCGACATCGGCATGCTCGGCGATGCGGGCCACCGCGCCGACATCGCTGCGGACGTCGCCGCCGCCTACCTCGAGGCCGCGACTGATCAGCACCACACCGAACACCGGGTCCTCACCAGCCAGGCAGTCCTGCACCAGCCGGGCGTAGCGCGGTTCGAAAATCCGCAGCGGCAGTGTCTCGCCCGGCAGCAGCGCGGACTGCAGCGGAAACATGGGTAGTCCGGCGGTGCCCATCCTGGGTTACCGGAATCCGCCGGTGATGACGTCCCGGACCGGCGCACTCGGGTCGGCGAAGGTGCACAGCGCGGCTCCGACCCCCACCCAGAGATCGGGGCTTCCGGCGACCAGTTGATTGCCGTCCTCACCGATCGCCACGATCACCTCACGGCGGGCGGAGGACCCCATGGCGACGTATTCGCGGCAGGTGGTGTCCAGCAGCGCCGCGCCGCCGAGACCGATTCCGGCCTGACCCGGGGTGGCGACCGGGGTGCCATCCAGTGCGCGGCTGCAGCCGCCGGCCGCCAGCACCGCCAGCACCGCCAGCAGCCCGGCGGTAGCTCTGCGACCCATCACCCCTCCTACCCGTCCAACTCGGTGACGATGGAGTCGACCACCGCGCGGAGATCGCCGTCATGCTCCTCGGCCACCCGTCGCTGCCGCTGATACGACGCCCCGCGACGGGGAATCTCGGCGACCGCGGCCAGTTCGTCGGCGCACTGCAGCGAATCGGCCACCGGAGCCAGCCGGGTCAGCAGATCGTCGAGGTCCTCGGTCACCAGCCGCTCATTGCTGTCCGCGTCGAGGATGATGATCGCGTCCAGGCCGTAGCGGGCGGCCCGCCACTTGTTCTCCTGCACATGCCACGGGGGCATCACCGGAAGCTGCTCACCGGCGTCGAGCCGACGATCCAGGTCGACGATCAGACAATGTGTCAACGCCACCAGCGCAGCGAGCTCATGCAGGTTGGAGACACCGTCGAAGACCCGAACCTCGATGGTGCCCAGATGCGGAGAAGGCCTGATATCCCAACGGATTTCGTTGACGTGGTCGATGATCCCGGTGGTCTTCTGGTCATGCACGAACTGCTCGAACTGGTGCCAGGTCTCGAACTGGAACGGCAGACCCGCGGTCGGGAGCTGCTGGAACATCATCGACCGGTTACTGGCGTAACCGGTGTCCTCCCCCGCCCAGAACGGCGACGAGGCCGACAACGCCAGCAGATGCGGGTACTGATTGAGCAGCGAGGAGATGATCGGCATGACCTTGTGCGCCGATGAGACGCCGACATGCACGTGTACACCCCAGATCAGCATCTGCCGGCCCCACCACTGGGTGCGCTTGATCAGTTCGGCGTAGCGCGGGGCGTCGGTGAGTTTCTGGGCCGACCACTGCGCGAAGGGGTGCGTACCGGCGCAAAACAGTTCCATGCCACGCTCACGAACCACCCCGCGGGTGGAGATCAGGGTGGAACGCAGGTCTGCCATCGCCTCCGGCACCGTGTCGCAGATTCCGGTGACGAGCTCGATGGTGTTGCGGAGCAGTTCCTTGTGCACGTGCGGGGTTTCGCCGATGTCGTTGATCACCGCTGCGGCCTCGTTGCTCAGGTCGCGGCTGCCGGGGTCGACGAGTGCGAACTCCCACTCGACACCCAGCGTGGGTCGCGGGGAGCCCGCGAAGCCAAGCCTAGCCGGTTCCGATGACACCGCAGGCGACCCGCTTGCCGGCGTCGCCCGTGGCCAGCGTGGTCTCGTCCGGCGGCGGTGCGCCGTCGATCTGCTGGTAGCGGTCGGCGGGGATATTGGCGAAGTTGTCCGGCCCGGCGTGGATGATGATCACCGTCCCGTCGCCGTCCAGCAGATCGGCCTTGTCGAAGGCGTTCGAGGTGGTGACCAACATGCCTGCGCCGTCTCCCCGGACCTGCAATGGCGACAGGTCACCGGAATGGTTCGGGTGGCCGTCCTGCCCGGCCACCGTGAGGTGGCCGCCTGCGGAGAGGAAATCGCCCGGCGCGCCACCGTCGGGTGCCACCGAGTTCGCCTCGCACTTGCCGATGGCGTGGATGTGCATGCCGTGGCTCCCGGGGGACAGTTTGCCCGACCCGATGGTCTGCACGGTCACGGTGGCGAACCCGTCGGAGAACTCGATGGTGGCCGCCGCGATCTGGCTGCCGTCCGGGCCGTTGATCTGCGCGGTCAGCGTGTCGGCCGGCGACGCCACGGGCGCCGCCTTGGGAGCACCGCCGTGGTCAGCACCTTGTCCCCCGCCATGTCCGTCGTCCATTGATGCCGGGGGCGGTGAGCCGGTCCAAACCGCCGGCGTGGTGCCGGGCTGGGTGGCGATCGGCTCATCGGGCGTGCACGCGCTCAGCAGAGCGACCGGAGCGGCGAACAGCAAGGCGGCATACTTTCGCATGGTCGCCAGCCTAACCCGTGACCAACACGATCACGCCCGGTGGCTGCTCGGCGATTTCGGGGATCCGTGGTGCCACCGGAGCCTCCAGCACCGCGGCGACCGCATCGGCCGCGGCCTGCTCGCCCTCAGCGGCGCCGAAGTACACCGTGGTGGCCATCACATCGGCCGCGGCAATGGTGGACGCCTCGGTGACGTTCCAGCCGGCTTCCCGCAGCCGGTCCGAGGTCCGGACGGCCGCCGCCTCGTCCTCGACGACGCTGTAAACGCGCACATCAGCCTTCGGCGCCGGGGGTCTCGTCGTGGTGGTCGTGGCGGTCAGGGCGGCGGTGTCGTCGTTGCCGTTGCTGCCGGACATCGCCTGAAAGCCAACCAGCAGGAAGATCACGCCGAGAAACAGCAGCACCATCACCATGGCGCGCAGGGGAAGCCCGGAAGAGTCGGGAACGCGCTCGTTCATCGGGGTAACTGTAAACGGTTGCGTCAGGGGAACTCGAAGCCGAGCCGCCGGGCGGCCCGGGCCTTCTGCCGGCTGGCCCGCAACCGTCGCAGCCGCTTGACGAGCATCGGGTCGGCGGCGAGCGCCTCCGGCCGGTCGACGAGCGCATTGAGCACCTGGTAGTACCGGGTGGCCGACATCGAGAAGAGGTCCTTGATGGCCTCCTCCTTGGCCCCGGCGTACTTCCACCATTGCCGCTCGAAGGCGAGGATGTCGAACTCGCGGCGGGTCAGCCCCTCGGGAAGGTCGGTATCGTCGATGGCCCGTTCGGCCCGTGCCATGGCGCCGTCCATTCGAGTTGGGGGCCCTTTCAACGATTCGGAAATGACATCTCTGTCGTTCGCTGGTCATTGAATCACGTCCGCGTTGATTGGGACGGCACCGCACTCCGCGCGTCGGGCCATCTTTAAGCTTGCCGGTCATGGCCGTTCGACCCATCGTCATCCTCGGCGATCCCGTCCTGCACACCCCGACCACCCCGGTGCCCGTCGGCCCCGACGGTTCGCTGCCACCGGAGGTCGCCGACCTGATCACCGACATGTACCAGACCATGGACGCCGCCAACGGGGTTGGGCTGGCGGCCAACCAGATCGGCGTCGGCCTGCGGGTGTTCGTCTACGACTGCGCCGAGGACCGCGGCAAACCGACCCGCCGGCGCGGCGTCGTGGTCAACCCGGTGCTGGAGACCTCCGCGATTCCCGAGACCATGCCCGATCCGGAGCTGGACGACGAGGGCTGTCTGTCGGTGCCCGGCGAGTCGTTCCCGTGCGGTCGCGCGGAGTGGGCCAGGGTCACCGGCCTGGACGCCGACGGCACGCCGGTGACATGCGAGGGCTCCGGGTTGTTCGCCCGGATGCTGCAGCACGAGACCGGCCATCTCGACGGGTTCCTGTACGTCGACACGCTGATCGGCCGGCACGCCCGGGCCGCGAAGCGGGCGGTCAAATCGCACGGGTGGGGCGTGCCCGGACTGTCCTGGATGCCGGGCGACGTGCCCGACCCGTTCGGGCACTGATCCTGATGTCTGCCCTGCGGGTTGCCACCTGGAACGTGAATTCCATTCGCGCCCGGGTGGATCGGGTCGTGGACTGGATGCAACGCGCCGACGTCGACGTGCTGGCGATGCAGGAGACCAAATGTTCCGACGACCAGTTCCCGGCCATGACGTTCCTGGGCGCAGGCTATGAGGTGGTGCACTGCGGGCACAGCCAGTGGAACGGGGTGGCGATCGCATCCCGGGTCGGGCTGGAGAATGTACAGACGGG
Source organism: Actinobacteria bacterium casp-actino6 (assembly GCA_001510415.1). Taxonomy (GTDB): domain Bacteria; phylum Actinomycetota; class Actinomycetes; order Mycobacteriales; family Mycobacteriaceae; genus Mycobacterium. Next base: position 12,279 of record LFFF01000076.1, read on the forward strand.
TTTCGAGGGCCAGCCCGCCTGGTCCGGCGGGAAGGACGGCCATACCGACGAGGCGCGGGCGCTGGCCGCGGACTGCGGCGGCGTGCGGGTGTGGAGCCTGTATGTCCCCAACGGGCGCACGGTGGAAGACCCGCATTACCGATACAAGCTGGATTGGCTTGCCGCACTGCAGGATACCGCGCAATCCTGGCTGCGCGAGGACCCCGGGGCCCAGATCGCGCTGACCGGAGACTGGAACATCGCCCCGCGGGACGAGGATGTCTGGAGTATGGATTTCTTCCGCGGCAGTACCCATGTGACCGAGGCCGAGCGCGCGGCATTCGGGGCCATCGAGGCCTCGTTCACCGATGTGGTCCGGCCGTTCGCACCCGGACCCGGGACCTACACCTACTGGGATTACACCCAATTGCGGTTCCCCCGCCGCGAAGGTATGCGCATCGACTTCATCCTGGCCTCGCCGGCGTTGGCGAGTCGGGTGGTGCATGCCGAGATCGCGCGGGACGAGCGCAAGAGCGGCAAGAACCGGATCGGCTCGCCCAGTGACCACGCCCCGGTACTGATCGATATCGGCTGATATAGATCGAGTTAGTCCTTCTCAAATACCTCCGGAGGTGTCAGGAAGGGATCTGTAACTGATTCCTTTCGGGGGTCCGTGTGTTGACGCA
>LFFF01000077.1 GCA_001510415.1 Actinobacteria bacterium casp-actino6
GACATGCGCGGCCGGGTCGCCGGTGCAGTACCAGTGCAGGTCCTCGCCGCCCTCGCCCCAGCCGCGCCGGTCGTATTCGGTGATGGTGGTCTTCAGGATCTCGCTGCCGTCGGGCCGGGTCACCCATTCCTGGGTGCGCCTGATCGGGAGCTGCCAGCAGACTTCCGGTTTCATGGTCAGCGGTTCGACCCCGAGCGCCAAGGCCTTACTGTGCAGCGCGCAGCCCACCCCGCCCGGGAATCCCGGGCGGTTGAGGAAGATGCATGCGCCCTTGTACTTGCGGGTGCGCAGGTTGGGCTTGTCCTCGTAGGAGTCCATCTCCAGGTACCCCTTGGGTCCCAGGCCCTTGTCCCGGAACTGCCAGTCCTTGTCGGTCAGCGTGGATACGGCGTCATCGAGGTGGGCTCGGTCGTCGTCGTCGGACAGGAACGCGCCGTGCGAACAGCACCCGTCGTCGGGGCGGCCCTCGACGGTGCCCTGACAGGCGGGGGTGCCGAACACACACGTCCAGCTCGACAGCAGCCAGGTCAGATCGGCGGCGATCAGATGCTCGGGATTGTCCGGGTCGTAGAACTCCACCCACTCGCGTGGGAAGTCCATCTCGACTTCGCCGGGGTGCCTGCTTGTCACGGGTTGCAACGGTAGACGCTCGTCGCCCGCTAGGTTGGTGCACGTGCGATTGGGCGTGCTTGACGTGGGCAGCAACACCGTTCATCTGCTCGTGGTGGACGCCCATCGGGGCGGGCATCCAACGCCGATGAGTTCCACCAAGGCGCCGCTGCGGCTGGCCGAGGCGATCGATGACGACGGCAAGTTGACCCGCCGGGGTGCGGAGAGGCTGATCGAGACGGTCAGCGAGTTCGCCAAGATCGCCCGCAGTTCGGGCTGCGCCGACGTGATGGCGTTCGCCACCTCCGCTGTGCGGGACGCGCGTAACTCCGATGAGGTGCTGGCCAAGGTCCGGGCCGAGACCGGTGTCGACCTGCAGGTGCTCGCCGGCCCCGACGAGTCCAGACTGACCTTCCTGGCTGTGCGCCGCTGGTACGGCTGGAGTGCGGGTCGCATCATCAGCGTGGACATCGGCGGCGGATCGCTGGAGCTGTCCAACGGCGTTGACGAGGAGCCCGACGTGGCGCTGTCGCTCCCACTCGGGGCCGGCCGGCTGACCCGGGAGTGGCTCTCCGACGATCCGCCGGGCCGCCGGCGGGTGGGGATGCTGCGGGACTGGCTGGACAGCGAGATCGCCGATACCGCCAAAGCGGTGCTGGAGGCAGGTGCGCCGGACCTGGCGGTGGGTTCCTCGAAGACGTTCCGGTCGCTGGCCCGGCTCACCGGCGCGGCGCCCTCGGCGGCCGGACCGCGGGTCCAACGTGTCCTCACCGCCAACGGTCTGCGTCAACTCATTGCATTCATCTCTAGGATGACCACAGCAGACCGTGCCGAATTGGAAGGGGTCAGTGCCGAGCGGGCGCCGCAGATCGTGGCCGGCGCCCTGGTGGCGGAGGCGAGCATGCGAGCACTGTCATTGGAAATGGTGGAGATCTGCCCGTGGGCACTGCGCGAGGGCATCATCCTTCGCCGGCTGGACAATGTGGTCGAGGGAACCGCCCAGGTGGGGGCCCGCGCGGGCCGATCGAGAGGCGAGACACGATGAGCGGATCAGAGGACAGCACCCGACCCATCTCGGTGGCTGAGCTGCTTGCCCGCAACGGAACCATCGGCGCCCCACCGGTCGGCGGCCACCGCCGCCGCCGGCGCCGCAACAGCGAGACCGTCAGCGTGGCCGAACTGACCGGCGAGATCCCGGTCGTCCGTGATGAGGCGCCGGCCGCGGAGGTGGCCGAGGTCGAGGTTGCCGAAGCGCCGGAAGTGGTCGAGACCGACCTCCCTGTGGCCGAAGCCGAAGCCGACGCCGACGCCGTTGCCGAAGCCGGGTCCGCCGAAGCTGAGGAACCGCAGACCGCGGAGACCGTGGTGGAGTACCCCGATGTCACTGAGTCGGCCGAGGCGGTGATCCACGAAGCCACCGAGGACGAAGTCCTTGATCAGGCCACCGAGGACGAAGTCCTTGATCAGGCCACCGAGGACGAAGTCCTCGACGAGGTAGCCACCGAGGTCGAAGTCGTCGACGAGGTAGCCACCGAGGTCGAAGTCGTCGACGAGGTAGCCACCGAGGTCGAAGTCGTCGACGAGGTAGCCGACGAGGTCGTGGTCGACGCGGTAGCCGATGAGGCGGTGCTCGAGGAGGTCGTCGAACAGGTCGAGGTCGCCCCGGCGGCCGAGCGAGTGGAGACCCCGCCACCGCTGTCCCGGGCACCGGTGCCGAGCCGTCGGCGGGGCCTGCAGCGCAGTTACGATCCGCGACCGGCGCGCCGGGTATCGGGTGCCGAGCAGATGGCATTCGATCCGGTCGATCAATCGGTGGACCTTGCGGAACTCGTTGACGAACACACCGGCGACACCGAGGAGATCCGTTCCTATCTGCGCTCGCCGGGCGGTCCGCTGTTCTCCGGGGAGTCCGTCGTCGACGACCTGGCCCGTCGCGGCGTGGAGGCCGAGGCCGCCGACGTGTCGGAGGCGGGTGCTGTCCCGCCGGCGCGGCCCCGCGGGGTGCTGAGCCTGCTGGGACTCGGCGTGATCGCGGTGCTTCAGTCCCTGCTCGCAGTGATGTTCGGCGCCGGGTTGTTCATCGCTTTCGATCAGCTTTGGCGCTGGAACAACATTGTGGCACTGGCGCTTTCGGTTCTGGTGATCCTCAGTCTGGTGGTCGCCGTCCGGGTGGTCCGCAGGACCGAGGATATCGCGAGCACTTTGATCGCGGTGGCCGTCGGTGCTCTGGTGACTCTCGGACCGTTGGCCCTGCTGCAGTCGACCTGATCCGGTGCGCCCCGCGATCAAGGTCGGTCTGTCGACGGCTTCGGTCTACCCCTTGCGGACCGAGGCGGCGTTCGAGTGCGCGGCCGAACTGGGCTATGACGGCGTCGAGCTGATGGTCTGGGCCGAGCCCGCCAGCCAGGACATCGGCACCATCTCACAGCTGTCCCGGCGCTACGGCATGCCGGTGCTGTCGGTGCATGCACCCTGCCTGCTGATCTCGCAGCGGGTCTGGGGCTCGGACCCGGTCCTCAAACTCGACCGTAGCGTGCAGGCCGCCGAGCGGCTGGGCGCGCAGACCGTGGTGGTGCACCCACCGTTCCGCTGGCAGCGCCGGTACGCCGATGGTTTCAGCGACCAGGTGGCCGCACTGGAGGAACGCAGCGACGTCATGGTCGCGGTGGAGAACATGTTCCCGTTCCGGGCGGACCGCTTCTTTGGCTCCGGCCAGTCCTCCATCGAGCGGATGCGCCGGCGTGGCGGCCGTCCCGGTGCCGCGGTCTCCGCCTTCGCGCCGTCCTATGACCCGTTGGACGGCGATCACGCGCACTACACGCTGGATCTGTCACACACCGCGACAGCGGGCACCGACGCCCTGGACATGGCCAGTCGGATGGGGTCGGGACTGGTCCATCTGCACCTGTGTGACGGCAACGGCGCCTCCACCGACGAGCATCTGGTTCCGGGCCGCGGCACCCAGCCCACTGTCGAGATCTGCCAGCTGCTGGCCGGCAGCGATTTCACCGGCCACGTGGTCCTCGAAGTGACCACGTCGGGCGCGGTCACCAAAGCCGAGCGTGACGGGCTGCTCAGCGAGTCGCTCCAGTTCGCCCGCACCCACCTGCTCCGGTAAGCACGAAGGACTCACCATGGCTGAACAGGCGACGGCTTCGCCGGCCACGCCGTTGTTCTCCGACGCGATGGTGCTGCGATCCGTCGAGGGCCGCCCCGGTGAATTCGACGGACATCTCAACGAGCACTGGACGATCGGGCCGAAGGTGCACGGCGGGGTGATGATCGCGCTGTGCGCCAAGGCCGCCCGCGAGGCCTACGGAGATCCCGCCGGACAGCCGGTGGCGGTCTCGGCGAACTTCCTGTCCGCGCCGGATCCCGGCGAGGTGCGACTGGTCACCGCAGTCCGCAAGCGCGGCCGTCGGATCGGCCTGGTCGATGTCGAACTGGTCCAGGGGGACCGTGCGTGCGTGCGCGCGGTGGTGAACCTCGGTGAACCGGAACACGATGGCGAGGCCAGCAGACGTCCGCTCTATACCGATACCTCGGTTGCCCAACTGATGAGTCCGGAGCCGCCGGCCGACGTGCCGGCGATCGGACCCGGTCACTCCGCCGCCGAGATCAACCATCTGGCCCGCGGCTGCGATATCCGCCCTCTGGTGGTCGAGGCGCTCGACGACGGCCGGGCCCCGGCCTTCCAGGTCTGGGTCCGCCCCAGGGTGGGCGTGGTGGACGAACTGTTCGCGCTGATGTGCGGTGACATCTCGCTTCCGGTTCCGTACGCGGTGGGCCGCCGCGGATGGGCGCCGACCGTCCAGCTCACCGCCTACCTGCGCGGCCTGCCCGCCGACGGCTGGCTGCGGGTGTTGTGCACCGCCGCCCAGATCGGGCAGGACTGGTTCGACGAGGATCACACCGTGGTCGACAGCGCTGGGCGCATCGTCGTCCAAACCCGGCAGCTCGCACTGGTTCCGCCCGAAGAGCGCCACCCTGGGTAGGGTTCGTCCATGGCCAGAATCGCGATCATCGGCGGCGGCAACATGGGTGCGGCACTGCTGTCCGGACTCATCAGGGCCGGACATCCGGTCAAGGACCTGGTGGTGTCGGAGAAGTCCGCAAGCCGCGCCGAGTACCTGGCGCAGACCTACTCGGTTCGGGTCGGGTCCGTTCCGGATGCGGTGGAGAATGCCGGCTTCGTGATCCTGGCGGTCAAGCACTCCGATGTCGATTCGGTCATCGTCGAATTGGCCGCGGCCGCGGCCGACGCCGACCGGGACAGCGTCGAGCAGGTTCTGGTCAGCGCTGTCGCGGGCGTGACCACCGCCCATTTTGAGGCGCGTCTGACCGCCGGGTCGCCGGTGATCCGGGTGATGCCCAATACCCCGGCTCTGGTGGGGTTCGGCATCAGCGCGTTGGCCGCGGGCCGGTTCGCCACCCCGGCGCAACTCGCCGAGGCCGCGGAGCTGTTCCGTTGCGTGGGAAAGACGCTGACGATCCCGGAGGACCAGATGGACGCCGTCACCGCGGTGTCGGGGTCCGGTCCGGCCTACTTCTTCCTGTTCATCGAGGCGCTGGTCGACGCCGGGGTGGCCAGCGGCCTGACCCGGGCGGTGGCCACCGATCTGGCGGTTCAGACGATGGCCGGCTCGGCCGAGATGCTGATGGAGCGCCTGGAGTCCTCGACCGGTGTCCGGCCGGACACGACGGCGGTCGAATTACGCGCGGAGGTCACCTCGCCGGGCGGGACAACTGCCGCTGGCCTGCGCGAACTCGAGCGGGGTGGGCTCCGTGCCGCCGTCGCTGCTGCGGTGGAGGCCGCGAAGACTCGCTCTGAGCTGCTCGGAACTACATCGGAGTAGTTTTAGAATTCTCTGGCAGATCAACAAACACCCGTCGCAGTAACCCCATTGGCCACGCTATTGTCCTCCTGTATGCATGAGTGGGGGCCAGCGGTGGGGAAGCCGCTGGCACTGCTCGTGCCCGACGGATTGGGTTGCGATGACGTCTATGAACGGGCCATCGGCGCGGGATTCCGCCAGCGGCAAAGCGGCACGAGATGCCGGCGCCGGCGAAGGATCGCCGGTCACTAAAACGCAATTTCTCACCGTCGCCGAGGTGGCTGCGCTGATGCGGGTCAGCAAGATGACGGTCTACCGGCTGGTCCATAACGGCGAACTGCCGGCCGTCCGGGTGGGCCGGTCGTTCCGCGTTCACGCCAAGGCCGTCCACGATCTGCTGGAGACCTCGTACTTCGACGCCGGCTGAGACCGCGACGCGGTTTTCGTTCATCGCGCCCGCTTGGGTAAGGTGAGGTCCCGACACAGGCAGGCCCGACAGGGCGGGTACTTAGGTAGCGGAGTTCATGGGTTCAGTCATCAAGAAGCGGCGTAAGCGAATGTCCAAGAAGAAGCATCGCAAGCTGCTCCGACGCACCCGGGTCCAGCGCAGAAAACTCGGTAAGTAACCCGCGCCGCCGCGCCGGTTTCCGGCTCGGCGGATAGGCTCTCGGTCATGGAATCAGGCGGAGCCGGCACCGATGTGCCGCACCACCCCAGGGTTGTGCTGGTCACCGGTGCCTGCCGTTTCCTGGGTGCATATCTGACCTCGCGGCTGGCGCAGAACCCGATGATCGAGAAGGTCATCGCGGTCGATGCGGTGTCCCCGAGCAAGGATTTGCAGCGCCGGATGGGCCGCGCCGAGTTCGTTCGGGCCGATATCCGGAATCCCTTCATCGCCAAGGTGATTCGCAACAGCGATGTCGACACCGTGGTGCACGCCGCGGCCGCCTCCTATGCGCCGCGGTCCGGGGGCCGAGCCACCCTCAAGGAACTCAACGTGATGGGGGCGATGCAGCTGTTCGCGGCCTGTCAGAAGGCCCCGACGGTGCGGCGGGTCATCCTGAAGTCCACCTCCGAGGTCTACGGATCGGATCCGCACGATCCGGTGGTGCACACCGAGGACAGCAGCAGCCGCCGGCCGCTCGGTGAGGGTTTTGCCCACGACAGCCTTGACATCGAGGGTTACGCCCGCGGCCTGGGCCGTCGTCGTCCCGATATCGCGGTCACCATCCTGCGACTGGCCAATATGATCGGACCGGCCATGGACACCGCGCTGGCCCGCTATCTGTCCGGGCCGCTGGTACTGACGGTGGTGGGCCACGATGCCCGGCTGCAACTGTTGCACGAACAGGATGCGCTGGGGGCCCTAGAACGCGCCACAATGGCCGGTCGGGCCGGAACGTTCAACGTTGGTGCCGACGGCGTGATCATGATGTCGCAGGCGATCCGCCGGGCCGGCCGGTTGCCGGTGCCGGTCCCGACCTTCGTCGTGCGGGCGGCCGACTCGGTGGGCAAGGGCAGGTTGAGCAGTGAGGTCACCCGGGAGCAGATTGACTACCTCAATTACGGCCGGGTGATGGACACCACCCGGATGCGCACCGAACTGGGCTTCGAGCCGAAGTGGACGACCCCGGAGGCCTTCGACGACTTCGTGCGGGGCCGGGGCCTGACGCCGATCATCAATCCTGACTGGGTACGCTTGCTCGAGGGTCGGGCGCTGGCGGTCGCCCAGCGGTGGGGGTCCACATCCGTGGGGCAGGGGAGGTAGCAGTGACTGGCGAAAAGGCGAAAGTCATTCCGCTGCATGCTGATCCAAAGCGTGCCGGGTCACGGAACTCGCAGCGGACCGGTGCCTCGCGTCGGCATCCCTCGGCAGGCGCCCCGACCGCGGGTGCCGATGAGCAACTCGACGCCGTCATCCGGGAGTTCGACCCTGGCCGGACCGGCGTCGATTCCGGTCCGGGGGATCTGGTTGCGCGTATCGCCGGACTGGCCGACTTCCTGCGCAAACGGCTGACCGGCGACTACAGCGTCGACGAATTCGGTTTCGACCCGCAGTACAACGAAGCCGTGGTGCTGCCCGCCATGCGGTTCTTCTACGACAAGTGGTTCCGCGTCGAAGTCAGCGGCATCGAGAATCTCCCCGACAGCGGGGCCGGGCTGGTGGTCGCCAACCATGCCGGCACGCTGCCGTTCGACGGCCCGATGCTGGCCGTGGCGGTGCACGACCACCACCCGGCGCACCGCAACCTGCGTCTGCTGGCCGCCGACATGGTGTTCGACATGCCGGTGCTGGGCCCGGTCGCCCGCAAGGCCGGCCACACCATGGCCTGCAATGTCGACGCCAACCGCCTGCTGTCCGGCGGTGAGCTGACCGCGGTGTTCCCGGAGGGCTACAAGGGCCTGGGAAAGCCGTTCCGCGACCGCTACAAGTTGCAGCGGTTCGGCAGGGGCGGCTTCGTCGCTGCGGCGTTACGTGCCAAGGCCCCGATCATTCCGTGCTCGATCGTCGGCTCGGAGGAGATCTATCCGATGCTGGCCGACGTCAAGGTGCTGGCCCGGGTGCTCGGCGTGCCGTACTTTCCGATCACGCCGTTATTCCCGCTGATGGGCCCGGCCGGGCTGGTGCCGCTGCCGTCCAAGTGGCATATCGCCTTCGGTGCGCCCATCGACACCAGCGGTTACGACGAAACCGCCGCCGATGATCCGATGGTGACATTCGAGCTCACCGACCAGGTGCGAGAGACGATCCAGCAGACTCTGTTCAGCCTGCTGACCCAGCGCCGCAACACCTTCCTGGGTTAGCGCTGCCGGCCCAGTGCCGCCGCCGCGATCGCGGCCACCTGGGCGTTGTCCTCCTCGGAGCCGGCCGATTCACCGAACATCGTGACCAAGGTCGTCATCACCGGCTCACCGTCCGCGTCGGTCACCTCGGTGCGAAGGGTGCTGATGACCGCCCCGAACGACTCCACCACCGATTCCAGCCAGGAGTCGAAGTGCAGCTTGTCGCCGGCGACGATCGGCCGGTGGTAGGTGATCTTCTGGTCGCGGTGGATGACCCGGGCCAGGTTGATGCCGACATCGAAGTTGCGGAAGATGTCCAGTTGCACCTGACGGCCGGGGATCGCGATGAAGGTCAGCGGTGCGACGACGTTGGGGTAGCCGGCCGCTTTGGCCGCCTCCTCGCTGAAGTGCAGCGGGTCATCGGACTGGATTGCCATCGCGTACTCGCGGATCTTCTCCCGCCCGACCAGGTAGTAGTCGGGGTAGCGGTAGTGGGTGCCGATGATGTCGCTGGCGAAAGACATTGGGCGAGTTTATCCGGTGCCATTTCAGGGCATCGCGTCGCAGCAGGTCATTCCCGGAAGCCTCGCCCGAAGCGATCGGGGTGTAGTTTTTAGCCCGCGTCAGCCGCATTGTGCGACGGCACCGCGACATCGGTGCATGGCGACGTCCCGGAGGCCGTGCTTCCGCCGATAAGGAGTCCCATGCTCGACGCCGCCGTGACCGGACAGGCCCCGGAGGGGCTGCCACCCGACATTGCGACCAGTCCGCTGTTCAACGACGACCTGGCACCCACTCCACCCAGTCGCCGCACCTGGACCACATACAACTTCGCTGCGTTGTGGATCGCCATGGCGCACTGTCTTCCCACCTACATGCTGGCGGGCGGTCTGATCGCGTTGGGCATGAACTGGTGGCAGGCGCTGCTGACCATCGCGCTGGGCAACATGATCGTGTTGGTGCCGATCCTGCTCAATGCCCATCCGGGAACCAAGTACGGCATTCCCTTTCCGGTGCTGGCGCGCAGCAGTTTCGGCACCGTGGGAGCGAATGTTCCCGCCATCCTGCGGGCGATCGTGGCCTGCGGTTGGTTCGGCATCCAAACCTTCATCGGTGGGGAGGCGATGCGCACCTTCCTGGTCGCGGTGTGGCCGGCCTTCGACCGGATCGGCGATGGTGCCAGCGTTGTGGGTTTGAGCGTCCCCAGTGCCATCACCTTCGGCATCTTCTGGTTGGTCAACATCGGCATCATCGTGTTCGGCATGAACGCGGTGCGGGTGTTCGAGAACTGGAGCGCACCGTTGATTCTGGTGCTGGGCGCGTGGCTGATGGTGTGGGTGGTCATGCGGGCGGGCGGGTTCGGGGCGATGTTCGACCGGCCCAGCACCTTCGCCACCCATGCCGATTTCTGGAGAGTGTTCGTTCCCAGTCTCACCGCGATGGTCGGCTTCTGGGCGACTCTGAGCCTGAACATCCCGGACTTCACCCGATTCGGCCGCGGTCAACGCGAGCAGATGCTGGGCCAGACGTTGGGGCTGCCGACCGCCATGATCGGTTTCAGCGCGATGGCGGTGGTCATCACCAGTGCGTCGCAGACGATCTTGACCGGCAGCGATCCGAAGACACTGTGGGATCCGGTGGTGCTGTTGAGCCAGATCACCAGCAGCACCGCACCACCGGGTCTGGACGCCCCACTACTCACCGGTGATGGCACCCGGTTGCTGGTGGCCGTGCTCAGCCTGCTCGGGGTGGCGGTAGCTACCATCAGTACCAATATCGCGGCCAATGTCATCAGTCCGGCAAACGATTTCGCCAACTGTGCGCCCCGTCTGATCAGCTTCCGGACCGGCGGGCTGATCACCGGCGTGATCGGGATCCTGATCATGCCGTGGAAGTTGCTCGCCGATGCCGACGCCTACATCTTCAACTGGCTGGTCGGCTACAGCGCACTGCTCGGCCCGATCGCCGGCATCATGGTGGTCGACTACTGGCTGATCCGGCGCAGACAACTCGATGTGCCCGATCTGTACCGGGTCAGAGGGCGCTACGCCGGAGTGAATCCGGTGGCGATGGCGGCACTCATGGCGGGCGTGGCGCCCAATGTGCCCGGGTTCCTGCGAAGCGTTCAGGTGCTCGGCGGCGGGCCGGACGGCTGGGACGCCATCTACCCCTACGCATGGTTCACCGGGTTCTTCGTGGCCGCGGTTCTGTACTGGCTGGGGATGCGGCGCAGCGGTTTCGGCAGTCCGAGGACTTCGTGACGTACGACTAGGCGGGCGTGCGGTTTTCGGTTGACCCCGTGGCGGACCCCGGGGTGCGCGACTCCTGTCGCAGGATCGCGACGAGGCAGACTGCGGCCAGCGCCCCGACGGCCAGCGCGAACACCGTTCCCCCGGTGCGCAAACCCCAGGCCTGCGCGGCCAGACCCGCGCCCACCACCGGTATCGAGATTGCGATGTAGGCCACGACGAAGTACGCGGAGTTGACCGCGGCGCGCGCGTCGGCCGGCGTGCCCTCGGCGACGGCCGCCAGTCCGCGGCTGAAGCTGATGCCCTGACCGAGGCCGGAGACCAAGGAAGCCGCGATCAGCGCTGGAAGGGACGAAAAGTGCAGTGCTGCAGCGAGAATAGCCATTCCGATGATCAGGATCGCGGACCCCAGGGCGACCGCGCGCCGGGGTTCGATGCGCACCGCCACGATCTGCGCCGCCGCCGACGCCGCGAAGGTCGACCCAGCGATCAGCCCGGCAAGCGCATGGTTGCCGATGCCGATGATCTCGGCGACGAATGCCGGTGCCACCGCGGCGAACAGCCCGGTGACGGCGAAGCCGGCAAAGGCGGCCAACCCGGCGATGATGAAGATCGGTCGAACCGGCGGAGGCACCGAAAGTCGCTGCAGTCGGAGCGTTCCGGTGCGAGGTGATGTTTCCGGGACGACCAGCACGGCGATCGCGGCAAGTACCGTCAGGACGATGTGCACGACGAACGGCAGCCGCAGCGGCTCCGGTGCGTACTGAACCAACAGTCCGGCCAGGATCGGTCCGCTGCTCAGCCCGCCCATGTTGGCGATGGTGGCCACCGCGGGGGCGCGGGTGCGCCAGTTCGGCGGCGCGGCTTCGATGACCGCGGCCGTGGCGGTACCGGTGAACAACCCGGCCGACAATCCGGACAGCACCCGGCCGGCCAACAGTTGGTCCACCGTATCGGCGTTGAGGAAGACCACCGCGCTGGCCAGTGCGCACAGCGTGCCGGCCAACAGCACAGGCCGGCGCCCGATCGCGTCCGACCAACTGCCGAAGACCAGCAGCGCCATAAGCACGCCCCCGGCGTAGGTCGCATAGATCACCGTGGTCTCGGCCACCGCGAAGTGCAGGTGTTCGGAATATAAGGCGTACATCGGACTGGGCATCGTGGTGCCGAGCATGATGGCGGCGAAGGCATAGGCCAGTAGGGCAAAGCCGTAGCCACTTCGCCCGGAACGCATGGCTAGAGAGTATGACCCCTGGCCTTCAAGCGTCGTGGGTCCTGTCGGACGGCGGCGAGCGTGAACCCCTGGACGACCCGTCGAATACTGCCGCGCAGCGTCACATTAGCTGAGTTGCGTCATGTGCCCCAAGGGCGGGTTCGGCAGACGCATCATTGTCCCGATGTAGCGCTCGCGCGAACCACACCGTCGTTATCGCCCCCGGTGGGGGAATCGATTTGGCATCGCCTGTGCGGACGTTTTTACCGGTGAGCGGCCACTAATTCAGTTCAGTGGGCCTATAACAAAACAATAACAAAAGGAGTAGGCTGGTTTGTGAGCGGCCGGACGAGCAGCAGGTCTCAACCACCAGATCGCCGGAAGGCAAGGGCCACCGTGACCATCATCGGGATCAGCGCGACCTTCGGTAAGGGCTTCCTCGTTGCATTGGGGTTCGGAGCATCAGTGGCCGTCGCAGGGTCGGGCACGGCCGTGGCCACCCCGACGGACTCCTCGGCGGCCTCGGACAGCGCCGACTCGACCACCGGGCAGGCACCCGGGTCCACTCCCGCGCGACCGGGCAGGGCGGCTGCGGGTGCTCGGAGCACCGCGCGGCGCGCGCCGGGATCAGTTGCCGGCGTTGGTTCGGCCGGCGTGCGCATTGACTCGGCGCAGCCCCAAGTGCGAGCCGGTGTGTCCGCATTGCCGAGTTCCGATCACACGCCCAAGGTCAAAGGACTGGTCGGGATCCCCGCTCCGACGGTGATCACGCCACCGCAGTCGGTCGCTGCGGAGCCGGTGCAGTTGCCCGGATCGGCCGCGACTATCACCGGCCGGATTCCGGAGTCCCCTGTCTCGCAACCGGTTATCGCCATCGTGACACCCGCGGCGGCGGTGGTTGGGGTGCCGGAGACCGCAGGACCGTTCGCGGCCGCACCGGTGGTGACACCGGCCCGGACCAGCGCCGGCGCCATCGTCGCCGCGGCGTCGGCCGCACTGCCGGGCTCAGGCTCGGGCCTGCCTGTTCAGTCGCCGGTGTCCTGGGTGATGCTGGCCGCCGCACGACGCGAGGTCGGCGAAGGCCAGGATGTCGCGGCACCGGCGGCCGCAGTCCCGGCCCCTGCCGCCGCGGCGGTGGCGGGCGGATCCGCG
>LFFF01000078.1 GCA_001510415.1 Actinobacteria bacterium casp-actino6
GCACCCCGGCGTCCATGTGGTCGATACATCCGGTCTGCAGTTCCACGTTGACGCTTACTGGACTCGTGTAGTAGCCACCGTTTTCGAGCTCCGGTAAGCCCAACGCCAACAGACTGATCTGGTCGTAGTCGTAAACAAAGCCGTTGCCTTGCTGAAGCAATGCCCATCCCGCGGAGTTGCGCGTCCACTCCGAATCCCACGTGCGAGGCGGTTGGGCCCCCTGGGCCAAGGGCCGGCGAAACCAGCCCCGATCGGTGTCTCGGTCGCGTTTCGCCCGGGCCTCGGCTACCAATTTCGAAGGCTTGCGGCGGGGCTTGAACTCTTCGGTCGTGATGGGAACGCCCAGCTGGCGTGCCATCGCGACAGCCTGCAGGCGGGATCCGTCACTCAGTTCGCTCCTGGACTTGCCGCTGAAACCTTCCGAAACGTGGACGGCGGCCCACTCGGGGACTAGTAACACCGCCCAGTGGTCGTCCTCCTGGTATCCGTACCGATCAACACGGAAAGTGAACGGCCCGAGACAGACGTCGAACTGGGTGAGATAGGCCAATGACTCGTCGGCTCGCCCTGTGAGCGGCCAGCCTTGAACCATCAGGAGGTGCGTGCAGGCGTCGCTGCTGTCAGTGCTGCTGGCTCGCAGTCCATCCCAGGCCATCTCCAGCCGGGACACCCATTCCGCGATCACGTTCCGGCGCTGATGTCGCGCCATCCGGATCGCCCATTGGTGCAGGCAGCCCGATCCCGGTTGAACGTCCGACGAGCATGTCAGCGCTTCTAGGTCGTGCACATGCGGATAAATCTTGTCCAGATAGGTGCAGTACACCTCAGGGTCGATCACCCGGCCATTCTCATGATCGAGTTTCCAAGCACCGGAGACCAAAGCCCACGGATGGATCTGCGCTTTCGGATAGCACCCCTTAGGGCGCGGTGGCTGCTGCGCGAACCAACAGTCCGGGTCCGGCAGCCCAGGGCACATCGAGTACGCGGCGATCTGGTCGGCTTCCCGTTGAGCTGCGCTCTCGCTGAACACCATGGCAATAGCGCGCTCGAGCAGCGCAGCCTGCCCGGCATCCCCTTGGATGCTGGCAGCCAACCGCTTCACCGTTGCAGACGAACGCTTCTGGCCAGCTTCTATTCTCGCAGCCAGATCGGCGGCCGGCTGCTTCCACTGTGCACCCTTTATCGACTTGCTCACCGCGACCCAGGTTGGGCCGCGCAACGGTTGCCGGGCACGCCATTCGGCGAAATCTCTCCACGTCCAGGTGTTCATCGCCGTTTCGCCTTCGACGATCCACAGTCCACACCTGCTCAACTCGGCGGCGACCTTGACGAAAAGATCGGCAGTCGGAGAGATCGAGATCTGACGCGCACATTGCCGGCAGACGTCATGTTCATTGATCGGAAACCCAAGCGCTGGCGACTGTTCGCTGGCCGAAGGAACGCCGCGGGACCTGCCCCTGCCTTCCGCTCGGGGAACATGCTGACACCACCCGCGGGAATCGGCCCAGTGATACTTGCTCGACGGCTTCGACCGCCACAGTGGCACGCTCGCGGCCGCCAGTGAGTCCGGAACCGAAAGTGAGTGGGCAGCCAGAAACGCCGGATCCAACACGGCAAGGTCAGACAGCGAGCACGGCACGCCCACCAGTATCCCCGCCGGAACGGACACCGCCGAGAAATGCCATCTGAGGGCGTTTTCCCGCCCGGCAATCAAAATCCATCACAAAGCCGCCCCTGGGGACGTGTCATCCATGCTGTTCAAAGGGTGTTTTCTAGGTTTCGGGATCGCTGCCGGTCGGCGGGAAGTTTCCATAGAATCCGCGCGGATCGCCTTCGAGGGTGAGGACGTTTTGGCGGTCGGCATCTGCGGCCAGGCGCGCGCGGCGGCGGCGCTCCCAGCGCACCGCCCAGGCGATCGCTGCCGCGGCGGCGAGGGTGGGGGCCAGCCAGGTCCACTGCCAGAGCATGCAGGCCAGCCAGAATACGAGTAGCGCGGTCCAGAACGGGTGGCGTTGAGCCCAGTCCCGCTGGGGTGGGTTGGCGACGGGAACGAGGACGGCGGGTGCGGCAATCGCGGCGGTCCACTGCTCGCCGTCCCAGTATCGCTGTTGCGCCGCGCCCGTTGGGTCGGGATACCAGCCTTCAGGCGCGTTCGTGTCGATCATGAGCTCACCTCCCTTCTAGATTCACCACTCGGTGTTGTACAGAACTATACACTAAATGGTATAGTGCTGTACATGATTGTGGTGGGGTCGACGGGGCCCGAATTGAAAGCCGGCCACCATGCCTGAACCCTCACGCCGTCGACGCAAGGCCGCGTCACACGATGTCGATTTACTTCTGGAGCATGGGCTACGCCTACAGGCGATTGAGGCCCGCCTGAAGGCCGAACGCCTCGAGGCCGGACGGGTTGCCAAGGATTCTCACGATGCCGGCGTCCCGAAGCGGATCATCGCCGAGGCGTTGGGCATTACGCGGGTGACCCTGGACGCCTGGCTCAAGCAGCAGGAAAACCGCCAGCCATGACGCTCGGGGGTCGGTCCAGAAGGTCCAGCCGATCCCCGAATCACCCGCTGACCAGTGCCGATGACACGTCCCTGGCGGGGGGACGGAAAAAGTCCCCGCTCCGGGTGACGGAATCAGGGACAGCGGCCGGTACTTCCAGTCAGACGCGAGATCGACCACCTCGACCGGGTGGGCGCTACAGACAGTAGCGGTCTCGCGGCAACCGGATTGGAGGGTGACGACCGTGTGTAAAGCCACACATGAACCAGGCGGCCCGCGCCGCTGTTCGGGTGACACCAGGTCCAACTACGCCCAGTCGGCGAACGCTGTCGCCGTCCTGGAGAAGGCCGAGGCGGTGCTGAAGTCGGCGCTGGGCACACCCGCCCCCGCGCCGCCGGCGGCGGGAGCGGTCAGCTTCGGCGACAAGGCGACCCGCAATGAGGACATCCGTCGTGAGATCGACGAGGCGATCGAGAACCTCAACACCGCCGATCAGTGGACGAGCTGGCTGGAGTACGCCAGCCGCTTCCACAACTACTCATTCAACAACCAGTTGCTCATCCAGATGCAGTACCCGACAGCGACTCAGGTCGCCGGCTTTCATCGGTGGAAAGATCTGGGGCGCAACGTCGAAAAGGGCTCCAAAGCCATCTGGATCTGGGCGCCGAAGAAGGCCCGCATCAAGGCGGCATGCCCCCCCGGGGTGAAACCGGACGGCCACGAGGACGGCAAGCCGTTCGTCTACCGCAAGATCGTCACCGGCTTCCTGCCGGTCACGGTGTTCGACGTGACCCAAACCTCCGGTGACCCCATCCCGCAGCCGCCGCAGGTGGCCTACACCCGCGAACAGGGGGAAGCGCCGCCGGAGATGGTGCCGGCACTGCAGTCCCAGATCGAGGCTCACGGCTACAGCGTGCATTTCCAAGAGTTGCCCGAGGGCGGCCCGGAGGGATTCACCAGCCACAATCCGAAGATGGTGGTGGTGAGCACCCGCTACTCCGCGGCCCACAGGGCTGTCATTTTGGCTCATGAGCTCGCACACATCGAACTCGGCCACATGGAGCAGGTGCACGACTATCACACCGGCCCGGACGGCAAGCGCCCGACGATGGAAGTCGAGGCCGAGTCGGTGGCCTATGTGATCGGCCGGCGCTTCGGATTAACCCCCGGGGGAAGCGCGTTCGCCTACATCGACAACTGGGCCAAAGGCGACAAGGCCAAGGTAGCCGCGACCGCCGACCGGGTCGTCAAGGCCGCTGATGCGATCTTGAGCCGTATCGACCACGACACCGCCGCCAAGGCGTAGGGAAAGGAAACCCGATGAGTGACAACACGATCAGGATCCCGGTGGAGGTCCTCGAGGACACCGTTATCGCGGTCGAACTCGAGGTCACCGACCCCACCACCGGGCAGGTGCACCAGTTCACCGGCGCCACCGAGGCGGAGGCCGACGCGGCCGCCGCCCGGTTCTTCGGCGTCGACCAAGCCGAAAGGATCGCCCAGTCATGACTTCCACCCTCGATCTGTCCGAGCTGAGCGCCGAGGAACTCGCCGCCGAATTGGCCAAGGTGCAAGAGCAGTTGGCCAAAGCCCGCGAGCGCCGCGACAAGGACGCTGTCGTCTACGCCTCCACCCCCGACGGCGCCGCCGAAACCTACCGGCGATTCGAGTTGGCGCCCTATGACAGCGCGGAACGGAAAATCCTCAAGACGACCTACCTCAACGGGTTGACGATGGCCGGTAAGGAACATGAGGAGCGGATGCGCCTGGGCAATGCCGGGCCGAACGACGGGCCCCTGGCGGTCATCCCGGTCGGGGACATGACCGGCGCCGACCCGTTGGTGAAAGCGCTCGTGGAGCAACGCGTGATGGGCACCTTCCGCAACACGACCGCCGCCATGGACACCGGTCGAGTGACGGTGACCCTGCTGCGGCTGATGCCCACCCAGGAGCGCAAGCGGATGCGCCTGGACGTCGAAGCCGAGATGGGGGTGTTCACCTCGCGGCTCTCTGATGTGATCGCCGCGGCGTGGGCGGACAAGTCGCTACAGAAACGGCTGCGCGGGTTCTTGGAGGATGCCGCCGATCAGATCGAGGCCGCCCTGACCCAACGGGCCCCACGGTGACCGAGGTCGCCGTGGCCGGTGGGGCCTCCAATTCCGCGGAGGTCGCCGTGGTCGGTGAGGTCGGCGAGTTGGAAACCCGCCAGGAGCGGGCGGTGCGGCGCACCGACGCGCTGCGTACGGCGTTCCAGACGGTGTTCGAGACACTGTCCGAAATTTTCCGCGACGAGGACTGGCGGTATGTCAATGACGCAAATGACCGCCCCTACAGCGGTTTCACCGCGTTCGTGTCCGATCAACTCGGCTGCGCATCATCGAATGCCCGCCGCTACCAGCAGGGCATCGTCGGGCTGATCCTGCCGCTGCAGGAACTGGTCTCCCCCGGCGCCCGCATCCCGGTCACCTCCGCCGATGTCGCCCGGCTCGGCGTGGCCGGCGCGCGGGTTGTCATCGAAGAAGCCCAGGACATCCTGCAGGGGATCACCGACGTCGAGGAGCAGACCGCGGCGCTGCGGGAGTTGATCGACTCGGTGGCCAAGCGGTCCACCGTTCCCGGGTTCGGGCCGGTCGTCAGTTCCACCGTGACCGAATCGCCCTTGGGTGCGTTGGTTCCCGCCGCGCTACCGGAATTGCCGGCCAGTCCCGGGGTGCCCGATGATGCCGGCGAGGGTTTCCCGGATGCCGACGCAGCCAGGGCGGGTGAGGCGAGCAACCGGCCGCCGGACGGCGACCAGTCGGGGGACGCCCTGGAGGACGAGACGGTGTGGGTGTCAAAGTCCCCTGAGCCGGCGGCCGAGCCGCGGCCGGCGGGCCCGGCCGGCACTTCCCCGGCGGCGGGGTCGGTGATCGACTTCGGAACCACAGACTCTGAAGATGGGCCCACGGCTCCCCCCGCGGTCGGCGGGGCGGTAATCAAGGAATTGGAGGCGGCCATCGAGGCGATCCTGGCCGCGGATGATCCGGCCTCGCTCGCCGAGTCGATTCCACGTACCGTCGGAGTGCATCTGGCCGCCGACTGTGTTGCCGCCGCCCAGCGCCTGGCCCGGCTTGGGCAGCTGCTGCGCAGCCTGGCCGCCTGAACAACAAACAGTACACATCTATACACTTTATGGTATAGTTGTATACATATTAGAAGGGGGTGGCCCATGCTTTTGGCAAGTCATCGAACCGCCGAGCGTTACTCCAATAGCCTGATCGGCCTGGCCGCTGGCGACGCCTGGGGTTATCAGGTCGAGTTCGTCAAGTACGACAGCATGCCCTCCTACCCGGTGGCCGCTCCCCCACAGATCTGGCGGGTCTCCGATGACACCCAGATGACGCTGGCCCTGCATGACGCCCTCGTCGACGCCGGCGGCCAGCTCGGCGACATCGCCACCGTCACCGCCGCGATCACCACCCGGTTCCTGCAGTGGACAACCGACCCCGACAACAACCGCGCACCCGGGACCACATGCATGCAATCGCTGCACCGCCTACGCGAGGGGGCCCGCTGGCATGACCCCGACGGCGCTGTCGAAAGCGCCGGCTGCGGCGCCGTGATGCGCCTGGCCCCGGCCGCATTCTGCCCCGATGAGGTCTGGCTGGGCATCACCGCCCTGCAGGCGCTGATCACCCACAAACATCCACGGGCGCTCGCCGCCGCCTTGGTCCTCGGGGAGGCGATCCGGTTGGCCCCGAGCCTGTCCGGACGATTCCTGGAGCACGCGGTCAGCGCCGCCATGTCCGTTCTAACCGGCGAAAGCCCCTGGCTGCGCGACGAATACCTCGCCGCAGTGCTCTCCCCGATCACTACCGACGTGCAGAGCTACCTGGCCGCCGGAGTCGAAGACGGCAACCTCGAGGCTCTGCTGAACGCCTACGCGGTCAAACGTGAACTCGACGAACTCGACCCAGCCCTGTGGGGCGACCCCTGCGCGGGGATCGGCGAGGGCTGGGAGTCGGCTACCGCGGTGGCCGTCGGATTGCTGGTCGCCGACATGGGCACACCCCGATGGACGGCTCCGGCTGCACTCACAGGGGCTGCAGCCCTGGGATGGGCCGCCACGAGCAACGGCGACTCCGATTCCATCGCGTGCATCGCCGGCGCGGTCATCGGCGCGGCCCATGACGACCCGGAGTTCTGGATCGACGCCAAAGTGCTGCCCCGATTCGAGGACCGCTACAACAAGGCGCTGCGCAGGGCCCCGATCGAAAGTGCCGCGTTCCGCCACATGCTGACCAAGGCGGCCTCCTCGGCTGATTGACGGGGCCGCGGCAGCGGGTTTCGTCCGTTGCCAGCCGTAGGCTCAGAACGCGTGCCAGCAAGCTCGGATTGGGGGAACCATGGCTGAAGAACACCTGCCCGACGTGGGAAGTCCCGCGTCGCCCCCGGTGCAGGACTTCCCGGCTTCGCCGCGGCCGGTGCCGCCGCCACCCACTGTGCCGGCCGGGTGGTATCCCGATCCCGACAACCACACCGGCTTCCGGTACGGCGGAGTGCCGTCCATGCGGTATTTCGATGGCGTCCAATGGACTGAGAACCGTACGCCGATGCAGCGCCGCCAGCAGCCGCAACCGCTACAGCAGCCGCTGATCGTCAATCAGCAGTTCGCGCCGCAAGCTCCGGTGGTGGTCTACACCAGCGGCACCAACCACGGACTGCATCTGGTGCTGACACTTCTGACCTGCGGCCTGTGGCTGCCGGTGTGGATCATCTTGGTCATCGTCAACGGCGGCCGCTGATGACCACCCCCGCCACACCGCCCGCCGGCTGGTACCCCGACCCCACTGGAAAACCCGGGAACCTCTATTGGGACGGCGCGCAGTGGCACTCAGCCATTCCAGCTGAACCAAAACCGAAGAGTAGGGCGAGAAAATTCCTGTGGATGGCCCTTGCAGGTTTCGTCCTGCAGTTGGCCGCCCGCAACGCCGGGTCTCCCGGCTCAGATCTCGTGCCATTTTTCAAGCTCGCTGGACTCCTCCTGCTCGGCATAGGGCTGGCCGGCTTCAGCGTCATGACCCTTATCGAGGTTGCCGCCGAAAGGCGCGCAGAGAAAAGACAACTCGGGGGCCCGCGGGGCTAGCGGCCCCTGCCGGCTAGTCCATGCGCCAGGCGGCTTAGTACATCCGCCAGCCTGAGCCCCAGATGTTTTGCAGCAATTCGGCGATACGGGTGATGTGGGTGCCGTAAGCGATGCTGCGATCCCGGCGGTTGATGGAGTTGACCATGCCGACCAGATGCATGGTCCCGTCTGCGTCAAGTTGATAGATGGGGCTGCCGCTGTCACCGTGTCGCGCAGGCAGTTTCACCGCGAATTCGTCTTTCCAGACGTTCAGCACCGGCCCGCATGTTTCCCGGGTGGACGCTCCGAATTTGCAGACGTAGTCACCGACTTGCGGCACCCGGGGGCTGCCCAGGGGATAGCAGAGGGTGTAGGTGCATTGCGCGTAATCGCTGGTGACACCTTCGTAGAGTTGGATGGCCACGAGGTCGAGTTTCGTGTCGTAGACCAGATCGGGCCGATACCTACCGATTCGGTAGCGCCCCAAGGACACCTCACGCGCCGCCCCGGGCGTGTAGCAGTGCGCTGCGGTGTAGATCCGTCGTGTGCTGATGGGGTCGGCGAAGGCAACCGAGCAGCCCATTCCGTCGGAGCCGGTGATCCGCATGCCACCGCTGAGGGGAGGTGGGGCGGCGGCGGCCGGGGCGGCGCCGGCCAGGGTTGCGGCGGTGAGCACCACGGCGGAGACCAATGCGGTCAACAGGTTTCGAACCATGGCGGGCTACTTCAGCTTTTCCGTCTTGTACTGCTCGTATTGGCCGGCGGTGGGTACGTCAGGCAGGGCCTCGTAGGTCTGGGGAGGGACCGAGCGTTCGTCGGCCTGGGCGGCGGCTTCGATCTGCTCGCGGATGTTGAGCCGGCCCCGCATGGAAGCCACCGAGGCCACCGCCAGAATGTCGCGAGCCAGGTCGCGCTCGGTCATTTTGCGGACCGACTCGTCTAAGTAGAGGCCGCTGACGGCTCCCCCGGGCAGCACCAGAACGCCGATGGTGTTGCGGCGGTTGAAGATCTGGAATCCCCGCTCGGGCGCGGGCCGGCCGGCGGAAGGGGTGTCGTTCATGGTTGTGTGTCCCATCGGGTTTAACGACTTCGGGCTTCGGCGAGTAGTTGACGCAGCTCTGGTGTCCGGGGTGCGGGGATGGCTTGCTTGAGGTCGTAGAGCAGTCCGGGGCGCTCGCTGTCGACCGCGGTCGCCAGGGCGACTTCCCATAGGTCTTCGCGCTGCGGGTAGACCAGGATGCCCAGTCGGGCCGTCTGGTAGGCCAGGGTCGTGGCGCCGGCGGCCTGCTGGCGTCGAGCCAGCTCGAGGGCGGCGTCTGAGCAGCGATCCAGGAGTTCGTCGCGGAGCAGTTCGACTGATCTCCACCCGTAGTCGCCGGGGGGGATATCGGCGAAGGGCGCCCCGCGGATGAGTGCGACGGCGGCGGTCAGATCTTCGGTGCTGGCCTGGGTGGGTACGGGGCCGATCAGGCTCTGGAAATCCTTCCAGTCGCAATACAAGTCGGTGACCAGCAGTCCGCGGGAATCTTCCAGGATGGGGTCCTCCCCGCCCATGAGTTTGCGGATGGTGGTTCGGGCTTGCCGACGGTTGGGTGGGTTGAACTGGAGTTCCTTGTCCCATTCCGCGGTGGTCAACCCGCTGGAGGTGGCCAGCATCATCAGGGCTTTGATGGGCTTACGAACCCCCTGTCGGGTGGTCGCGGGGTGCTTGGCGGCAGCACCGGTGTTGGGGTCGACGCCCAGGGCGTAGGTCTCCCCCAGCGCGAACAATCCGCGTTGCGGCGCCTGGTCGCTGCGCGGCGGTCCGGGCAACTCGGCGGGGGCGTCCGGCTGTTCGGCATCGGGGCGGTGTTCCTGCTCCGCTGGGGGGCCGGCCGGGGCGGGTCCGGGCTCTGGCGGCGCGGTTCCCGGCATCGGGACGACAGGCGGGGTGGAGGGACGCTGGAAGTCCGCGGCGGGGGCTCCGGGTGCGGGTGCCGCGTCGCCGATCCCCCGAACGCCGGACACCGGGGACGTGTCATCGACGCTGGTCAGCTGGGTGTCGTCGGCGCTGGGGCTAGCCGGCGTGGACGGCTGGGCGCGATCCTCGGCCGGCGGGGCTGTGGTGTCACCGAGTGATCCCGCCGGCGGTTGGAGGTTCGCGCGCGGGGGGTCACCCGCCACGGCTGATGCCGCGCGGGTTTGAGTGGGGTCAGCAGCCACCGGGGACGTGTCATCGACGCTGGTCAGCGCGGCTTTGCCGGGGGTGGGGCTGGTTGCCGGGGAGGACTGCCGGGGGCGGTGGTCAGCCGTAGACAACCCCAGGGACGTGTCATCGGCGCTGGTCGGAGGTGGTTTAGCGGCGCTGGCGAGGGTGGCCGCCAGGGGCTTCCACTGGGTTTCGGCGAGCTCCATGCGCCGCCACATCGGCCAGTAGCGGTTGGCGATGTAGATGCCGGCGGCGGGGCCGCTGCAGAGAACGACGTTGGTGGCCCCGGCGGCCTGCCCGGAAACCGTGATGGGAGCAGCGGGACCGCTGGTGTGTCCGGCGGCGAATAGCGCGGTCGTCTCGGCGGGGGCGGCGGCGGGGCCCGGGATCAGCCGCAGTCGTGGAGCGCCGCTGATTGCCAGGTCCGGGTCGTCGACCGCGATCTGGGCCTCGGGGGTGCTGGCGAGGATCTGCATCAGCCAGGACCGCATGAGTGGGATGGGGTCTGCCCCTTCGATTCCGAGGTAGCCCGCAGCTGCCAGATTGAGCACCAGTAGTTCATCGCGCGAGGTCACCCCAGCCAGCACGTGGTAGGCGGCGGTGGATGAGCGCGGCAGTAACGCCGAGTGCAGGGGGTGAGCCCATCCGTGGTCCGCTCGGCTCCAGTAGTCGCCGATCGGGACGGCGTTCGGGTCGACCGGGTATGCGGTGATGGTGGTCGGGTCCACGGTGGCCGCGGCGGTCGCCGAGGGCCCGAACGACTCCGTCAACAACTGAGAGATGTTCTTCAGGGCGCCGTTGGCAGCAAGGAGCCAGCGCGCCAGCTTTGCCGCCTTGTCGCCCATAAGGGGAGCTTATCTGCGGTTTTAGCCTCAATTGGCGTCCGGCGTTGCGGTTTTCTGGTTCGCGGCGAACTCCTCGTAGCTTGGATACCGGTGGGCCTGGGAGAACAAGTCAGCTACCGCATTCGCTGAATCGGCACCGGCGGCGGTGACCAGTCGGGTGACTTCGCGGGCGATGTCTTTGGCGGTCCTGCGGTCCAGCAGACCCGGTTTGAACCAGAGGTCAATGAGCTGGCCCGCCGCATCGACCTTCACTGCGATGGCGCGGTCCTCCGACAGCCGTTCGGTGGTCAGCGTGCGCATTTTGTCCAGTGCGCTGAGCAGATGGTCCTGGACGGTGTCGGCATAGGCCAGCGCGTTGCTGACATCGGGATGCACGGCAGTCATTGGCTCACGACCCCGGGCAGGAGCACTCGGGGCCATGCGGGCCTGGGGTGCTGACTGGGTTGGGCCCACTCCACTGCCCGTCAGGACCGCCGAAAACGGGCAAGCTGCCGCGCCACAATTCGGTGTTGGGTTCCTCTCCGGGACCGATGGGCACATAGGCGCCGCCGGCGGTGGCGGGCTGAATCGGCCCGGCGGAAGACAGGGCAGCCGCATTGGACTCGTCGGCCGCGGAGGTGCCGGTGATGACTCCCCGCAACGCCGCCGCGGTGTGAGCGTTCCTCTGCGCGAAAGCCGTCCCGGCCGCGAGCTTGCTCGCCAGGAACTCTTTGATCTTCAGATACGTCGCGAAGTTCACTTTGCCGTGCGTTTGCAGGTAACGCTCGGCGAAATCGGGGTCCTGGGTGGCCCAGTCCACGATCTCTGCGGCGTTGAGGTCGTGATCGGCGGCAAAGCGTTCCAACTCCGCGTAGTTGACCTCATAGGTGTGGTTACTCACAGCTGAAAATCCTTCCTGGACAGGTGATCAGGTGGTGCTCGTGGGGCCGCCCGCGAGGCGGCTGGCGTTGTCGGAGTCCACCCCGTCGATGATGCGAACGGCGTTGCGCAGGGCGGCGGCTGTGGAGGCGTGGCGGTGGGCGTAGATGCTGCCCTGTACGAGTCGGGAGTCGGTGTACTGCTTGATTTTCAAGTAGGTGCCGTAGGCGACTTTGCCGTGCGTAGCCAGGAACCGTTCAGCGAAGTCGGGGTCGGCCTGCACCCACTGGGCGATCTCTTCGGCGCTCGCATCATGGGCGGCGGCGAAGTCCGTCAGTCTGCGGTAGTCGACCTCGAAAATCTTGCTGGGGACAGGCCCGGCCGGGTCCTTGGCGTGGTCGGTCATCTCAACTCCCTTGATCATTCTTGGCCGGCGGCGATGCGTTCGGCCTTGGTGCTGCGCGTCGCGGCCGGTGGGGTGGCGGACTCAAACGGAGACGGCGCGGCCGACTGGCCGGCGGGGCCATCGGAGTTGCCACTGGGCATCGGTGTTCCACTGGAAAGTGGAGTTCCACTGGAGAGCGGAATGGTGTTGCCCGGGGCCGGTGACGGCGGAGCGGGCTGCGCGGGCGGCTCGGCCGGGATTGTGCGCGGCGCGGAGTCCTCGCTCGGAGGTGGCGGGTCCAGGAGCGGCGGGGGCGAGTTGGGGGCCGACAGGGTCGGGTCGGATTCGGTGGGCCGGAAAACGCCCTGGAATCCGTCGGAATCTGCCAAGACGTCTTGCAGGGTGCGCGTCACTCCCGGTTGGGTCGGGTCGGCCACCAATCCGGGGGCGACCGCGACCATGGTCTTGTCACCCCACTTGAGGACATCGCCGGGGCGCATGTCCGCAGGGTCAACCTTGGCGCCGGGGTTCTTGCCATCGGAGGGGATTTCCAGCCCGGTCTCGCTGTAGGCCTTCTGCGCGGCGTCCCCGCCCGGGCCGGCGTTGTCCAGTGCGGCTTGCGCCGCCTGCGCGGCGCGCGGATCGTCGGCTTCAACGACCTTGCCGTCGGGCAGTGTCACCGACGGTCTCTCCTCGCCACCGGGGTAGGCCACCTGCTCGGCCGCCGCAGCCGCAGGCGTCGGGCTGGCCGGCGATTCAGCCGGCAATGGGCCGCTGGGGGCCATGGCCTCAGTCATGGGTGCGACAGTGGGCGGCTCCAACGGGGTGACCCTGTTGTCCTCGGGGCCGATCGGCGCAATCGGCTTGACCGGATCGGCCTCCG
>LFFF01000079.1 GCA_001510415.1 Actinobacteria bacterium casp-actino6
CGAGGTCGCGATCATCCCGCGGGCACACGGCAGTGCGTTGTTCGAGCGCGGCGAGACCCAGATCATGGGTGTCACCACGCTGGACATGGTCAAGATGGCTCAGCAGATCGACTCGCTGGGACCGGAGAAGTCCAAGCGCTACATGCACCACTACAACTTCCCGCCGTACTCGACCGGCGAGACCGGCCGGGTCGGTTCACCCAAGCGCCGCGAGATCGGCCACGGTGCGCTCGCCGAGCGCGCACTGATGCCGGTGCTGCCCAGCGTCGAGGAGTTCCCCTACGCGATTCGGCAGGTGTCCGAGGCGCTGAGCTCCAACGGGTCGACGTCGATGGGCTCGGTCTGCGCCTCGACACTGTCGCTGCTGAACGCCGGTGTGCCGCTGAAGGCCCCGGTCGCCGGTATCGCGATGGGTCTGGTGTCCGACGAGGTGAACGGCGAGACGCGCTACGTCGCGCTGACCGACATCCTCGGCGCCGAGGACGCCTTCGGCGATATGGACTTCAAGGTCGCCGGCACCAAGGACTTCGTCACCGCGCTGCAGTTGGACACCAAGCTCGACGGCATTCCCTCGAGTGTGCTGGCCGGCGCCCTGGCCCAGGCCAAGGATGCCCGCACCACGATTCTCGAGGTGATGGCCGAGGCGATCGACGAACCCGACGAGATGAGCCCGTACGCGCCGCGCGTCACCGCCATCAAGGTGCCGGTCGACAAGATCGGCGAGGTGATCGGGCCCAAGGGCAAGATGATCAACTCGATCACCGAGCAGACCGGCGCCTCGATCTCCATCGAGGACGACGGCACGGTGTTCGTCGGCGCCACCGACGGCGTGTCGGCGCAGGCGGCGATCGACATGATCAACGCGATCGCCAACCCGCAGCTACCGAAGGTCGGGGAGCGGTTCCTCGGAACCGTGGTCAAGACCACCGACTTCGGGGCATTCGTCTCGCTGCTGCCGGGCCGAGACGGCCTGGTGCACATCTCCAAGCTGGGGCGCGGGAAGCGGGTCGCCAAGGTGGAGGACGTGGTCAAGCTGGGTGACAAGCTGCGCGTCGAGATCGCCGACATCGACAACCGCGGCAAGATCTCGCTGATCCCGGTCGGCGATGACGCCGACGCAGCAGGGGACGCCGCACCGGCACCCGCCGATGCCGCGACCGTCGGCAGCTAAGGCCGACCAGCGGGACGGTTCGACGATTCGTCGGACCGTCCTGCCGGGCGGCCTGCGGGTCGTCACCGAGTTCGTGCCCTCGGTGCGGTCGGCCTCGGTGGGGTTGTGGGTCAACGTCGGATCCCGTGACGAGGGCACCACCGTCGCCGGTGCCGCACACTTCCTGGAGCATCTGCTGTTCAAGGCGACCCCGACGCGCACCTCGGTCGAGATCGCCCAGGCCGTCGACGCCGTCGGCGGCGAACTGAACGCGTTCACCTCCAAGGAGCACACCTGCTACTACGCCCACGTGCTCGACGACGACCTGGAGATGGCCGTCGACATGGTCGCGGATGTGGTCCTCAATGGCGTCTGCGCGTCCGCCGACGTCGAACTGGAGCGCGATGTCGTGCTCGAGGAGATCGCCATGCGCGATGACGATCCCGAGGACACCCTCGGCGATGAGTTCCTGTCGGCCATGTTCGGGGACCACCCGGTGGGCCGGCCGGTGATCGGCACGGTGGAATCGGTGTCGGCCATGACCCGAACCCAGCTGAGGTCCTTCCATGTTCGGCGCTACGTTCCGGAGCGGATGGTCCTGGCGGTGGCCGGCAATGTCGACCACGCCCACGTGCTCGCGCTGGCGCGGGAGTACTTCGGGTCCCGGTTGATGAAGGACCGCACACCGCTGCCGCCGCGCAAGGGCGCCGGCCGGTTGGCCGGCCTGCCCGGGCTGACCCTGGTCAACCGCGACTCCGAACAGAGCCACCTGACCCTCGGGGTTCGGGTGCCGGGCCGCAACTGGTCGCACCGGTGGGCACTGATGGTGCTCAACACCGCTGTCGGCGGCGGCTTGAGTTCTCGTCTGTTCCAACAGATCCGGGAGACTCGCGGGCTGGCGTACTCCGTCTACTCCGCCATCGATACCTTCGCCGACAGCGGCGCGTTCTCGGTGTACGCCGGCTGCCTTCCGGAGCGGTTCGCCGAGGTGGTGCGGGTGACCGCGGAGGTGCTCGAGGATGTGGCGCGAAATGGCATCACCGAGGCGGAGTGCCGGATCGCCAAGGGGTCGCTGCGCGGCGGACTGGTGCTCGGACTGGAGGATTCGGCGTCGCGGATGAACCGCCTCGGCCGCAGTGAACTGAACTACGGCCGCTACCGCAGCGTCACCGCGACCCTGCGAAGCATCGAGGACGTGACCACCGCCGAGGTGAACACCGTGGCCCGCAAGGTGCTCTCCGGCCAGTTCGGCGCCGCGGTCCTGGGCCCGCACCGAACCAAACGGTCGCTGCCGCAACAACTGCGGGCGATCGCGGGTTAAGAGTCGTCGTTTCGCCTGGCCGATCTGACGGTGCCCATCCTGGGGGCCGCCCGACCGGTGACCCGCAGGCCACCATTCCGGGTCTGGCCGGAGCGGACTGACTGCTGCGCGTCAGGCGAGCAGACCGGCCGGATCGGTGTAGGTCAGGCCCAGATCGTGGGCGACCTGCTCATTCAGCAGATGTCCCTCGTGCGTCGATAACCCTTCGGCGAGAGCGGGATCGGCCCGGCAGGCCTCCTGCCAGCCCTTGTTGGCCAGTTTGAGCACGTAGGGCATCGTCGCGTTGGTCAGCGCGTAGGTCGAGGTCCTCGGCACCGCACCGGGCATATTGGCCACGCAGTAGAAGACCGCATTGTGGACGCGGAACGTCGGGTCGTCATGGGTGGTGGGTTTGGAGTCCTCGAAGCAGCCGCCCTGATCGATGGCGATATCCACCAGGACCGCGCCCGGCTTCATCCGGGCGACGGTCGCGTTGGTGACCAGCTTGGGGGCCTTGGCGCCGGGCACCAGCACCGCGCCGATCACCAGGTCGGCCTCGGTGACCGCGGCCTCCAGATCCAGCCTCGATGAGTAGCGGGTCTCGATGGCGCCACCGTACTCGGCGTCGATCTTGCGCAGTGTGTGGATGTTGAGGTCGAAGACGGTGACGTGTGCGCCCATACCCCAGGCCACGCCGGCGGCGTTATCGCCTGCCATACCGCCTCCGATCACCACGACCTTGGCCGGAGCAACACCGGGCACGCCGCCCATCAGAACTCCCCGTCCGCCCTGGGTGCGCATCAGGTGATACGCGCCAACCTGCGCGGCGAGGCGGCCGGCGACCTCGCTCATCGGAGCGAGAAGAGGAAGCGCCCCGTCACCGGTCTGCACCGTCTCGTAGGCGATCGAGGTGATGCCCGAGGCCAGCAGGGCATCGGTGCACGGTCTGGACGCCGCCAGATGCAGGTAGGTGAACAGCACCTGGCCCTTGCGCAGCCGGGCGTACTCCGGTTCGATCGGCTCCTTGACCTTCAGCAACAGGTCGGCCTCTTCCCACACCTGCTCGGCGGTCTCGGCCATGGTCGCGCCGGCGGCCGTGAAGTCGACGTCGTGGATCGCCGAACCCTCCCCGGCCCCGGCCTGGACCAGTACGTCGTGGCCCCGGCGGGTCAACTCGGAAACCCCGGCGGGGGTGATGGCGACGCGGTATTCGTTGTTCTTGATCTCAGTCGGGATGCCGACGCGCACGGGAAACTCCTGGTTCACGAAATATCGTTGGATGTCTGGCCCAAGTGTGAAGAAATTTCGACTTGTCGGCAATCAATGCGGCAATAATTCGATAAAATTGTGCAATGGTCGCAAATTCGTCGGCGGAATCCGTGCATAACCCGGACAAAACGAAGGATGTTCGGACGGTTGAACTCGACGGCGTGGACCGTCGGTTGCTGGCGATCCTGCACGCCGACGCGCGGATGTCGAACAGCGCACTGGCCGCCGCGGTCGGCATCGCTCCGTCGACCTGCCACGGCCGGGTCCGGCGGTTGCACGAACTCGGCGTCATCCGTGGCTTCCACGCCGATATCGACCCCGCGGCGATCGGTCTGCCACTGCAGGCGATGGTGTCGGTGCGCCTGCAGTCCGGTGCGCGCGGCAAGATCCGCACCTTCCTGCAGCAGATCCGCCGCAAGCCCCAGGTGATCGACGTCTACTTCCTGGCCGGCGCCGACGACTTCATCCTGCATGTGGCTGCCCGCGACACCGACGATCTGCGGTCCTTCGTGGTCGATAACCTCAACGCCGACGCCGATGTGGCCGGAACGCAGACCTCACTGATCTTCGAGCACCTGCGCGGGGCAGCGCCGCTGTAGCGGCAGTGCGCCGGTGGCTGCCGGTTAGGCTTCAGCCATGCGAGTAGGGGTCCTGGGCGCCAGGGGCAAGGTCGGTACCGCTATGTGCGCGGCGGTTCGTGACGCCGACGATCTCGATCTGAGCGCCGAGGTTGACGCCGGCGACGCGCTGAGCCTGCTCACCGACGGCGATACCGATGTCGTCATCGACTTCACCCATCCCGATGTGGTGATGGACAATCTGAAGTTCCTCGTCGACAACGGTATTCACGCCGTCGTCGGCACCACCGGCTTCACCGCGGAGCGGATGGATCTGGTCCGCGGATGGCTGGCCGCCAGCCCCGGCACCGGGGTGCTGATCGCTCCCAACTTCGCGATCGGGGCGGTGCTGTCGATGTACTTCGCGCAGAAGGCCGCCCCGTACTTCGAGTCGGCGGAGGTCATCGAACTGCACCACCCGCAGAAGGCCGACGCCCCGTCGGGTACCGCCACCCGGACCGCCGAGCTCATCGCACAAGCTCGAAAAGGTATGCCGCCCAATCCCGATGCGACCAGCGGCGGACTCCCGGGCGCTCGCGGCGCCGATGTCGACGGGGTCCCGGTGCACTCAGTCCGGCTCACCGGACTGGTCGCCCACCAGGAAGTGCTGTTCGGCACGATGGGGGAGACGCTGACCATCCGGCACGACAGTCTGGACCGGACCTCGTTCGTGCCGGGCGTCCTGCTCGCGGTGCGCCAGATCGCAGGGCGGCCGGGGCTCACCATCGGCCTGGAACCCCTGCTGGACCTGTGACGCCACGACTGCTCATCGGCTTCCTCTGCCTGGCCCTGCTGGTTTACTTCGGCCTGCTCACCCGGACCGCCGTCGAGCTGTTCCGGGCTGGTTCACCGAGTGCGATCGCGTTGGGCCTGGGGGTGTTGCTGCTGCCGGTGGTCGGCGCCTGGGCGGTGATCGCCACCCTGCGTTCGGGGCTGGCCATGACCCGCCTGGCCCGACTGGCCGCCGAAGAGGGTGCCGATCTCGACGTCTCCGATCTTCCCCGGATGCCGTCCGGCCGGATTCGGCGAGAGGCCGCCGACGCCCTGTTCGAGACGGTTCGGGCCGAGGCTGCGGCCGACCCGGACAACTGGCGGTGCTGGTACCGGCTGGCCCGGGCCTACGACTACGCCGGCGACCGCGCCCGCGCGCGGGACTCGATGCGCACGGCCCTGGCGTTGCAGGCCGCGGAGCCGAAGCCGTGAGCGTCCTGCTGGTCGTGCATCACACCCCCTCGCCCGCCACTCGGGAATTGCTCGAGGCCGTGCTGTCGGGTACCCGCGACCCCGACATCAGTGGGGTGCAGGTGGTGGTGCGTCCGGCCCTGGCCGCGACCGTCACCGATGCACTCGACGCCGACGGCTACCTGTTCGGAACTCCGGCGAACATCGGGTACATGTCCGGTGCGCTGAAGCATTTCTTCGACACCGTGTACTACCCGGTTCTGGACCACGTTGCCGGCCGGCCCTACGGTCTGTGGGTGCACGGCAACAACGACACCGTCGGCGCGGTCGCCTCCGTCGAGAGGATCGCAGGCGGACTAGCACTGGAGAAATCAGCCGACGCGCTGGAAGTGACCGGCACAATCGACGCCGCAACGCGGCATCGGGCCTACGAGTTGGGCGGCACCCTGGCCGCTGTGCTGATGACGGGGCCGTAAACCGCCCCCGATCGGAAGGAAAAGGTGTCATGCCCGGAATTGCTGACCTGGCACTCGGGGCCGCCCCGATTTTCGGCGGCGCGCTGATGGGCGTCATCGCGGGCAACCTCAAGGGCCCGGACTACCGAGCCGCCATCAAGGACGATCTCGACCTGCTGGCGAAGATCCCGCCGGAGAACACCGCACTGCGGGAGGCTCTGCAGCGGAGCATCGATGATCGGATCAGCGATCTGGTGGTCACCATGGATAAGAGCCGTGAGCTCAGACAGTCGGCGGTCGGCTACAAGGGGGACTGGCGAGATGTCGTCGTCTTCATCTGCGCGCTGCTGTTCACCGTGGTGTGGTGGAACGTCGACCACCAGCGAACCAACTGGATCGTGATGTTCGTCTTCCTCATCGTGCTCAGTATCGTGACCGGGCTGTACGCCGCCCGCGGAGTCCTGCGCACGCTGCTGCGGCCCTTCCGGCACGGCAGCCGATCAGCGGGTTAGGTGCTCGCCGAAGAAGCTCGCCATCGCCATCCAGTGCCGCTCGGCGGCTGAAGGGTCATACGGTGCGTTGTCGGTGACGGCGAATCCGTGCGCGGCCGGGTACCACTCGATCAGATGCTCGACGCCCGCGCCGGTCAGCGCGGCGTCGAGGAGCGCGGACTGCTCCGGGGTGTAGGACGGGTCGTTCTCGGCCGCGCCCACGTACACCGCCGCCCGGATCCGGTCGGCCAGCAGATGCGGGCTGTCGGGATCGTCGTCGGCCAGCCCGCCGCCGTGAAAGGACATCGCCGCGGCCACCCGATCGGGAACCCGGCCGGCCACCGTCAGTGCGGTCCGCCCGCCCATGCAGTACCCGGTCGCGCCGAACCGCCCCCCGGTGACCTCGGGCCTGGCCTGCAGATAGTCGAAGAACGCCCGCGCGTCCGAGGCCGTCACCTCCGGGGTGACCGCCCGCATCATCGCGAAGATCCGGTTGCGTTCGACCGCATCGGCGAAGACGGTCTTCATATCGAACGGCGCCCACCGGCCGTTGCGGTAGTAGACATCGGGCAGCAGAACCGCATACCCCAGCGCGGCGAGCGTGGCGGCCATCTCACGAAACGCCGGTCGCACACCGCCGGCATCGGGGTACATCACGATCCCGGGCCAGGGGCCCGTCCCGTCCGGTGTGCAGAGGGTCACCGGGCAGCGTCCGTCCGGGGTGGTGATCGCATCGGTCAACGTCGGCATGGCTTCTGTTCTACCGTCGGGGGCCGCACGTAAGCTGATCGACGTGCCGATTCCCACTCCCTACGAGGACCTGCTCCGCCTGGTTCTGGAGCGGGGGACACCGAAGTCCGACCGCACCGGCACCGGCACCCGCAGCCTGTTCGGCCACCAACTGCGTTATGACCTGTCGGCCGGCTTCCCGCTGATCACCACCAAGAAAGTCCACTTGAAGTCGGTGGTCTACGAGCTGCTGTGGTTCCTGCGCGGCGACTCCAACGTGCAGTGGCTGCAGCAGCACGGTGTCACCATCTGGGACGAATGGGCCTCTCCCACCGGCGATCTCGGCCCGGTCTACGGGGTGCAGTGGCGGTCCTGGCCGACGCCGACCGGTGAGCACATCGACCAGATCAGTGCGGCATTGGAGTTGTTGCGCACCGACCCGGACTCCCGGCGCATCATCGTCTCGGCCTGGAACGTCTCCGAACTGCCGCGGATGGCGCTGGCCCCGTGCCACGCGTTCTTCCAGTTCTACGTCGCCGACGGCAAGCTGAGCTGCCAGCTCTACCAGCGCAGCGCCGACATGTTCCTCGGCGTGCCGTTCAATATCGCCAGCTACGCCCTGCTGACCCACATGATGGCTGCCCAGGCCGGTCTGGACGTCGGTGACTTCGTCTGGACCGGCGGTGACTGCCACATCTACGACAACCACGTTGCGCAGGTGACCGAACAGCTGCGCCGCGATCCGCGACCGTATCCCGAACTGGTTCTGGGCCATCGGGATTCGATCTTCGACTACACCTACTCCGATATCGAGATCCGTAACTACGACCCGCACCCGGCGATCAAAGCGCCAGTAGCGGTCTAAGGGCCGCGCCGTGACGATCGGGCTGATCTGGGCGCAGTCCACCTCCGGGGTGATCGGCCGCGACGGCTCCATCCCCTGGGCGCTTCCGGAGGATCTCGCCCACTTCAAACGTCTGACCATGGGGCACACCGTGGTGATGGGCCGGCGGACCTGGGAGTCGCTGCCGGTGCGGTTCCGGCCGCTGCCGGGCCGGCGCAACATCGTCGTCAGCCGCAACCCCGACTACCGGGCCGAGGGTGCCGCGGTCGTCGACTCCATCGAGGCCGGCCTCGGCGAGGGGCAGACCTGGGTGATCGGCGGGGCCCAGATCTACCACCTCGCCATGCCGCTGGCCTCCCGGTGCGAGATCACCGAGGTGGATATCGGCCTGCACCTGCGCGATGACGACACCCTGGCCCCGGTGCTGGGTGAGTCCTGGACCGGTACCACCGGGGACTGGCAGGACAGCACCTCCGGCCTGCGCTACCGGTTCTACAGCTACCTGCGCGCATGACCCGGCTGACCGCCGCCCAGGCCAGTCGGGTCGCGGTCGCCGCCCAGGGGCTCGCGGCCCCACGTCCCGCCGGGACGGTGACCCGCGCGCATCTGCGTCGTCTGATGGGCAGGATTCAGGTACTGCAACTGGATTCGGTCTCGGTGGCGGTGCGTGCCCACTACGCGCCGGTGTTCAGCCGCCTCGGCCCCTACGACCGTGATGTTCTCGACGCCGCCGCCTGGAGTGGCGGTGGCCGCGTGCCACGGCTGCTGGTGGAGTACTGGGCCCACGAGGCCGCGCTGATGTCGGTACAGGACTGGCCGCTGCTGAGGTGGCGGATGCGGGAGTATGTGCACGGCCGCTGGGGTGTGGAGATTGTCAAGGGCAACCCGCACCTGGTCGACGATGTCGTCGCCGCGGTCGCCGACCTCGGGCCCAGCACCGCCGGGCAGATCGAGACGTACCTGGACTCCGGGGCCCGGCGGGGTAAGGGCACCTGGTGGAACCGCAGCGACACCAAATGGGTGGCCGAGGCGCTGTTCGCCGCGGGCGTGCTCACCACCGCGCACCGGGTCGGCTTCGCCCGGCACTACGACCTGGTCGAACGCGTCCTACCGGCTGATGTGCTGGCCCGCCAGGTCGAGGACACCGAGGCCGTCCGGGAACTGGTGCTGCGCGCGGCGACGGCCCTCGGGGTGGCCACTGAGGCCGACCTCCGCGACTACTTCCGGCTGCGGGCCGAGCAGGCCAAGCCCGCGGTGGCCGCCCTGGTCGCCGCGGGTGAACTGGAACCGGTGCAGGTGGCGGGCTGGACCGCCCCGGCCTACCTGCGGTCCGGACAGAGCGTGCCGCGGGTCAGCCGCGGTACCGCGCTGCTGTGCCCGTTCGACCCGCTGATCTTCTTCCGGCCCCGGGTGGCACGGCTGTTCGGATTTGAGTACCGCATCGAGATCTACACCCCGGCCGCCCGGCGCCGATACGGCTACTACGTGTGGCCGCTGCTGCTGGACGGCGAACTCGTCGCACGGGTGGACCTCAAATCCGACCGGGCTGCCGGGGCGTTGACCGTCGTGGGGGCCTTCCTCGAGCCGGAACGCGACGCCGTGCGGGTCGCGGGCGCGCTG
The DNA here is from genome assembly GCA_001510415.1 of Actinobacteria bacterium casp-actino6. Lineage (GTDB taxonomy): Bacteria > Actinomycetota > Actinomycetes > Mycobacteriales > Mycobacteriaceae > Mycobacterium. The sequence continues at coordinate 9,658 of LFFF01000079.1, forward strand.
GCGGGCGAGTTGCAGACGATGGCCGGGTGGCTGGGGCTGGGCCGGGTGATCGTCGGTGAGCGTGGTGATCTGGCCGGGGCGCTCGCCGAGTGTGGGCCCTAAGCCTCGATCCACCGATGCACTAGGTCCAGGACGGGTGTCGGAATAAAGAAAGTGCCCTCTGAACTGGGATGATTTGAGTTCTCACACAAAAATCTGACCAGCACAAGAAAGGCACTTCCGGTGAGTGCGACACGAGGTCGCATGTGTAAGTGGCGCGTTGAGTGGAGGTCGGCGGTGTTGTCGATGACGTAGCCCGGGTATGTGTTCGTTGCCCTGTCCCCACCCCTGACGTGCGTCGCTGGTAACGGCGAGGTGCGAAGCTCGGGGGAAAGCCTAAGCAGTTCTTGACCCATCCGAGGGCTGCGGGTGAGGGGAAGGCCGGACGGGTGAACGTGAGTGAACCGTTGATGACGTCTCGTCAAAGTGAGCCCCGGATAGATGGATTGCTCGGCCGGGGTGCAGGGGCTGGCCGCTGGGAAGCGGCAGGCGGCGACCTATGTCACTTGATAGGTCGCGTGAACACCGCCGCCCTCGGGATATAGGCGGCACCCTCCCCGGTCGGGTCTTGCGCATGTGGAACGTGGAAACCCCGCCCTGGTCCGGGCAGTGTCTCGGTGAGTCGACCGTGAGGAAGACCGAACTCCTGTGGCGGGAACAGGATGGCCCAAGAAGCCAATGCCGGTGGCCGAAAGGCAGCAGGAAACCGTGCCGTGTGAACCGTCTCCTTCGGCGGTCGGCTCGGATAACTGGCCGGATACCGGGATACTGCCCGGGCCTTGAAGGTGGCGCTGACGTGGGTCAGGTGAGCCTTTGGAGAAGCGACGATGACAACGCCTGCACTTGTGGACAAGTTAGACACCGACGTGGTGAACGGACCGCAAGACGACAACTTGGACTGGGATGCGATCTGGTGGCGTCCGGTCGAGGACGACGTAGGGCGGCTGCGGCAACGGATCTTCAAGGCGTCGCAGGATGGGGACCTTAAACGGGTTCGCAACCTGCAGAAGTTGATGCTGCGGAGCTGGTCGAACACGCTGCACAGCGTGCGGCGGGTGACACAGCACAACGCTGGCCGCAAGACCGCGGGCATTGATGGTGAGGTCGTGTTGACCGCACCGGACAGGGCGGCGTTGGCGGTGGATCTGCACCGACACACGACGCCTTGGCAGGCTCGTCCGGTCAAGCGGGTGTACATCCCGAAAGCCAATGGGAAGCAACGCCCATTGGGGATTCCGGTGCTGCGGGACCGGGTGCAACAAGCCCGGGTCGCCAACGCACTGGAACCTGAGTGGGAGGCGCGGTTTGAGCCGCGCTCGTACGGGTTTCGTCCTGGACGTGGTTGTCATGACGCGATCGAGGCGATCTATTGGACGCTCAAAGGCCCGCGGGCCAAGCGTCAATGGATTCTCGACGCTGACCTGTCAGCGGCGTTCGACCGTATCGACCACGACCGTCTCCTTGCCCACCTGGGCACCTTCCCCGGCAGGGGAATGATCTCCGGGTGGCTGGCCGCCGGTGTGATCGAGCGGGGCCGATTCGCCCCGACCGGGCAGGGAACTCCACAAGGTGGGGTGATCAGTCCGATGCTGCTCAACATTGCGCTGCACGGGATGGAAAAAGCCGCCGGTGTCCGCTATTTGCGTTGCGATACCTATGGGGTCGAGACCAGAGCGGATTCGCCGGTGCTGGTGCGCTACGCCGACGACTTCGTCGTCATGTGTCACACCAGGGACCAGGCCGAGCAGGTCTGGCGCCGGCTTGGTGAGTGGCTGGTCCCACGGGGCCTTGCGTTCAACGAGGACAAAACTCATATTGTCCACGCTGACCAGGGTTTCGACTTCTTGGGATTCAACATCCGCCGTTACAGCGGCAAGTTGCTCATCAAACCTAGCCCGGCGGCAATGAAGCGGATCCGGCAGCGACTCGCCGCCGAAGTGCGCTCCCTTCGGGGAGTCAACGCCGAAGCGGTGATCCGGCGGCTCACCCCGATCATCCGGGGCTGGTCTGCTTACTACCGGAACGCGGTCTCCAAAGAGGCGTTCGCCACCCTTGATCATCATCTGTGGCAGCACCTCTACCGGTGGGCGCTTCGCTCCCACCAGAACAAGCCGAGACGCTGGGTAGTCGACAGGTATTTCGGCAAGTTCAACCCGTCCAGGCAGGACCGGTGGGTTTTCGGTGACCGCGATAGCGGCATCTACCTGCGTCAGTTTGTCTGGACCAAGATCGTCCGCCACCGACTGGTCATGGGAACTGCGTCGCCAGACGACCCCGCCTTGTGCCAGTACTGGGCAGATCGGCGCCGCAAGACGTACTCGCTCCTGGGTGGACTCACCGCGTCCCTGCTGCTGCGGCAGCACGGCCGTTGCCCGGGATGCGGCACGTTCTTGCTGCATGCCGATCACGGTCCACAAAGCCCACACGAATGGGTCCAATGGACCAGCACCCTCACGCGAGCAGTCCGCAGCAACGCCATTGTGATGGGTGCCGCCGACGGCGACGATCCGACCGCGCACCGCCTCATGCACGCCCACTGCCGACAGCGTGAACAACGAAATAGGCAGCGGGTCCAGTCAATTCAGTAGAGACGCCCTCGGGGCTTGCTTGAGCCGGATGCGGTGAAAGTCGCACGTCCGGTTCTGAGGGGGCCCGGGCGCAGCAATGCGCTCGGGCTACCCGACAAGTGTCCCACAGGTTCAAGGCCGATTCGGCTGTGTTCGACGATGACCACCTTGTGTCGTGCGCGGGACTGGTGCCGGTGATGACCCTGGCCGAGCAGACCGGGTTAATCGAGTTGCTCGACAGCAGAATT
>LFFF01000080.1 GCA_001510415.1 Actinobacteria bacterium casp-actino6
GACGACCTTTCGCTTACAAGGCGAGTGCTCTACCACTGAGCTAAGGAGGCGCGGCAGACCGGTGCGGCCGATCTGGGCCGCCTGACAGCTTATCGGGTCATGCGTCGTCGTCCCGGAACGGCCAGAGCCGTCGACCGGGCAGCGGGATGCGTTCGGCGATAGTGCTGAGAGGGTCGACCACCCGGGTCATCGCGATGACGGCATCGCGCAGGGCCTCGACCGTCGGGGTGAGGGCCTCCATCCCGGGCGCCAGCCGGTTCAGTGAGTCGGTGACGGTGGCGAGTTGCTCCAGCGGGCCGTCCTTGGCGGTGAACTTGTCTACCAGGCCGCCCTGGGCCAGCAGCCGGTCGGCGAGTCCGTCATCGGCCAGCACCCGCTCCAGAATGCCGTCCTCGTTCAGGAGTTGGTCCACCAAACCGCCGGGTGCCAGCGCGCGGTCCACCCCGCCACCCTCGGCGGTCAGCCGTTCCAGCACGCCGTCCGGAGCGGTGAGCCGGTCGATCAGGCCACCGGGGCGCATCAGCCGGTCCACCGCGCCGTCCGGCGCCAGGGCGCGACCCAGCGGAGCGTCCTCGTCGATGAGCGAGGCGAAACGGTTGGCCCGGTCGATGGTCTCGTCCAGACCCAGCAGGTGTGCCACCGACTCTCCGGCCGACGGCACGGTGGCATCGCCCAAGCTGCGCTTGGCGAGGTCGATCGCCGCTTCGGCGATGTCGAGCCCGGCATCGGCTGCCGCCAGCCCGACCCGAACCGGTGTGGTCGCGATATCGACCAGAGCCTTCGCCAGATTCATGCACCGAGTGTATGGCGGCTGAGGCGCCGCCCACGTCTGTTCGCAATCACCCGCGCTCAGGCGGGATCGGCCAGGGCATCGATGATCTTGGCCTGCGCCTCGTCGAGGGATTCCGCCGACGGGTTGCGGTCGACGTGGGCGAAGCCGAAGTCGGTGAGGTTGTAGGCCGGGAACACGTGCACGTGCAGGTGCGGCACCTCCAGGCCGGCGATGATCATTCCGGCTCGCTGGGCACCGAAGGCTTGGCACACCGCCCGGCCGATGCGCTGCGACACATCCATCACCCGGCCGAACACGTCCGGGTCTACGGTCTGCCAGTTGTCCACCTCGGCGCGCGGAACCACCAACGTGTGCCCCTGGGTCATCGGCTCGATGGTCAGGAATGCCACCACGCCGTCATCGCCCAAGTCGTCCTCGTAGACGAATCGGCCCGGCAGTTCGCGGTTGATGATCCTGGTGAAGAGGGATGTCATCGGCCAAGAATAGGGTCCGTCGGGCGATGGTCGACGCAAAGCCTCGGCTCAGGGCAGTATCCGGTCGATATCCGCCACCGACCACGGCGGGTTGTCCCGGAAGTCGCGGTAGGCCAGTGGCACCGGCGTCGGCCGGTCGAATCGGCCGATGAAACCGCCTGCGGCGATGAACATCTGACCGGTGACCCGCTCGGCCAGCCGGCTGACCAGGTAGGCGTATAGCGGAGCGACGTAGGCCGGTGGTGCCGGGTCCAGTGCAGCGCGGCTGCTGAGTTCATCCAGCAGGCCGCGGCGGTTCAGATCGGTGATGTGACGCTCGTAGTCGGTACCGGTGGACAGCCGCGTCCGCGCGCCGGGGCAGACCAGATTGGCCCGCACCCCGTGCTCGGCCAGTTCGGCGGCGATCGCCATGGTCAGACCGTTGACCGCGCCCTTGCCGGCCGGGTATCCCGTTCCCCCGTAGTCGCCGAGGAAGGCGAACGACGTGGTGTTGATGATGGAACCGCCGCCCTCGGCCACCATGCGCGGCGCTGCGGCACGGCAGGTTGAGAAGACCGTCCCGAGGTGCGCGTCGAGGAGTTCACGAAACTCCGCCGGGGTGACGGTGAGGATCGACGAACCAGCCGGCTCGGCCATGCCGGCACAGTTCACCGATGCGTCGATAGCCCCGAATTCGTTCTCGCACAGGGCTGTCAGGGCTTCGGCGACGTCATTGTCAGCCGCTGAGCCGGACAGTCCGACCGCGCTGCCGCCGTCGGCGGTGATGGCATCCACCGCGGCGTCCACCGAGTCCCCGTCGCGGCCGTTGACCACCACGCCGGCGCCCAATTCGGCGAGTAGGGCGGCCACCGCCGCCCCGATCCCGTGCGATCCGCCGACGACGACCGCGCCCAGACCCTGAAGCAACAGGTCAGTCACGCTGACCGAACGCCATTCCCTCCAGGTTCCAGTAGCCGCGCATATTCGTGATCAGACCGGCGTCGTCGACGCGGTAGCAGAACACCCCGCGCACGGTGCTCGTCATACCGCCCTCGAACTCGCTGCGCAGCACCAGGATGTGGGCCACCTCGTTGGGCGAACTGGACGGGAAGGTTTCCTCGCAGGTGACGGTGAGGTTGTTGACGGAGATATTGCTGTCGTAGAAGGCCGCCACCGCCTCCTTGCCGCGCACGCCCAGACCGTCGGGGTTTGTGAAGGACTGTCCGATCGGATCCTCGATGACGACATCGGGTGCCATCAGGGCCAGCCAGCCTTCGCGGTCATGGGACTGCACGCACCGCCACGACGCCTGCGAGGCGGCCATAGCGGGCGTCACATCGGTGGCCTGATCGGTCATCGCCGGCTCAGCGATCCTCGTCGGTGTAGCGGATGACACCGCGGATGTTGCGACCCTCAAGCATGTCCTGGTAACCCTCGTTGATCTGCTCGAGCCGGTACTGGCGGGTCACCATATCGTCGAGGTTGAGCCGGCCCGCCTTGTACATCGACAGCAGCAGAGGGATGTCGTAGTACGGGTTGCCGCCGCCGAAGATGGTGCCCTGCAGGTTCTTCTGCATGAGCGTGAGCATGGCCAGGTTCAGCGTCACATTGGTGTCGACCATGCTGCCGATGGCGGTCATCACGCAGGTGCCGGACTTCGAGGTGATCATCATGTAGTTCTCGACGTCGGCGCCGTCCAACTCGCCGACCGTCACGATCACCTTCTTGGCCATGAAGCCCTCGGTTGCCTCGGCGATACCCATCAGGGCGGCATTGATGTCCTCGTAGACATGGGTGGCGCCGAACTTCAGGGCCTGATCGCGTTTCCACTCCACCGGGTCGATGACGAAGATCTTGCGGGCTCCGGAGATGACCGCACCCTGGAGGGCAGCCATGCCGACACCGCCGACGCCGACGATCGCGACATCCTCGCCGGGCTTGATCTGGGCGGTGTGGGTCGCCGATCCGTAGCCGGTGGTGACACCGCAGCCGACCAGGCAGGCCACCTCGAACGGGACCGTCGGATCGATCTTCACCACCGACGATTCGTGAACCACCATGTAGGGCGAGAAGGTGCCCAGCAAGGTCATCGGGAAGACCGGCTTACCGTCGGTCGTGTGGATGCGGTGGGTTCCGTCGGCGATCGCCACCCCGCCCAGCAGTCCGGCGCCGAGATCGCAGAGGTTGCGCAGTCCGGCCTGACATGACGGGCACTTGCCGCAGGACGGGATGAACGACATCACGACGTGGTCGCCGACGGCCACGCTGTCCACGCCGTCGCCGACCTCGGTGACGATGCCCGCACCCTCGTGGCCGCCGAGAACCGGGAAACCCAACATCGGGATGCCGCCGGTCACCAGGTGGTGATCGGAATGGCACATGCCCGAGGCTTCCATCTGAACCTTGACCTCGCCCGGTTGCGGGTCACCGATCTCGATCTCCTCGATCGTCCACGGCTGGTTGAACTCACGGATAAGCGCGCCTTTTGTCTTCACTGCAACCTCCGCTTGACGGTGTGGCCGACCTAGAACGTGTTCTCGATCACGTAGAGATCATCCTATGACCTGACAGGTGTCAAGTCACCAGATGGGTACCGGGGACTGCCCCAGCGGGTAGTAACCGGGCAGCTTCTCCCCGGCGAGGCTGCGCTGGATGCGTTCCTGCATACCCGCCGACAGGGTGCCCTCCTGCATGAGTTGCAGATACAGCTTCTGCACGTGGCCGAAGTCGAAGAAGTCGCGCTGCCACTCGATGAGACCCTCGCCGTCAAGCCGGAACCAACTGCCACCGATGCCGTGGATCTCCTGCTGCCGACCTTCGGCATCAGTGGCGACCTGCTTCCAGAAGCCGACCACCTCGCCGATCCTCTCGTCGATCAGCACCCGCTGGTACGGGTAGCTCCAGCCATGCAGCCCGGCCATCTCCAGGTCCAGCGCGATATCCCGGATCTCGGCCTTGCCGACGCACATCACGTCCTCCTTGGGGCCGATGTTCCAGCCGTAGGTGGCGTCCTCGGTGTAGAAGTCCGCCAGCGGTGTCCAGTCGCCGGTGCGTTCAGCCGCGCGATTGGCCTCCAGCCATCGCGCGACGAAGTCCTCCAACTGCTCCCGAGGTAGCGCAACCATCTGTCAATCCTTCTTCTCGGTGATGAAAAGTGCTCTGGTAGGGCAACTTTCGACGGCCCGCTCGATCTCGGACCGGATGTCATCGGGCGGTTCCGGGTCGAGGATCTCGACGGTGCCGCGCTTGGGTACCCGGAAGTAGCCGGGTGCCTCCAGTGCGCACATGGCATGGCCCTGGCACAGATCCAGATCGACCTCGACGCGATAGCTGCCCATGGACCGCCCCTACCCGGTGCGCTTGCGATAGCGGACCCGGGCGGGCCGGGCGAGTTGGACCACCATCTTGGAGTGATCGTTGCGGTAGCTCTGCGGCGGCTGAGCCATCTCGAACTCATACTCGCGCAGCAGAACTGAGAAGATCGCCTTGATCTGCATGGTGCCGAACGCCGCACCCACGCAGCGGTGCCGGCCCGCGCCGAACGGGATCCAGGTCCAGCGGTGCAGGACATCCTCTTCGCGGGGCTTGTTGTAGCGGTCCGGGTCGAAGGCCTCCGGGTCGGGGAAATCCTCGGCGATCCGGTTGGAGATCGCCGGGGACGCGGCGACGAAGTCGCCGGCATGGATCGGATAGCCCTGCACCTCGAACTCGCCCTGGGCGACCCGCATCAGGATGATCAGCGGCGGGTGCAGTCGCAGCGTCTCCTTGATGACGTTCTCCAACTCCGGGATCTGCCGCAGCGCATGGAAACTCACCTCCTGGCCATCGGCATAGAGGTCGTCGAGTTCGGCGGTGACCGCGGTGTAGATGTCCGGGTGGCGCATGAGTTCGATCAGCGTCCAGGATGATGTACCGGCGCTGGTGTGGTGGCCGGCGAACATCAGCGAGATGAACATGCCGGTGACCTCGTCGGCGGAGAATCGGGGATTGCCGTCCTCGTCGGTGATGGACACCAGCACATCAAGCATGTCCCGATCGGCTTTATCCCTCGGCGGGTTCGCGATCCGCTGATTCATGATGTCCTGCACCAGGCCGACGAGTCCCTCGCGGGCTTCGTCGCGCACCCGGAAGCTCTCGATCGGCAGGTAGGGGTCGACGTAGCAGAGCGGGTCGGTGCCGCGCTCGAGCAGGTGGTAGTAGTTCGCGAAGCGGGAATCCAGCTGTTCGCGGAACTTACGGCCGATCAGACACGCCGTTGAGGTGTAGATGGTGAGTTCGGCGAAGAAGTCAAGCAGGTCGATCTCGCCCTGATCGCCCCAGTCGCCGATCATCCGGCGCACTTCGTGCTCGATGGTCGCGGCGTGGCTCTTCATATGATCCCCGCGCAGCGCCGAATTGTGCAGCATCTCCTTGCGCCGTTCGGGGCTGGCGTCGAACACCACGCCCTTACCGAAGATCGGCGTCATGAACGGATAGGCCTGCGCCTGGTCGAGGTCTTCGTCGGCGGCCCGGAAGAAGAACTCGTTCGCCTCCGCCCCGGTCAGCAGGATCACCTTCTTGGTGGCCAATTGGAAGGAGCCGACATCGCCGCACTCATCACGGACCCGCGCCATCAGGCCGATCGGATCGGTGCGGAACTCCTCGAGGTGGCCGTGTTCCCCTTCGGCGCCGGACACCTGCCGGACCTCGTTGTGCGGCACGGTCATCTGCCCTCCGGGTACTTCAGCTGCTGACGTTCCTTCGGGGCGTCCGACAGCGGCGCCTCCGGTTGAAGCTCCATCGACACCACGAATCCGCCGCGCGGGGTCTCGGCGACGAAGGCGATCGCCCGGGCCAGGTCGGCGGCGCGCAGGAAGTAGGAGTGCCGGGCCTGCCCCCATCTGGCCCAGTCCTCCAGCGCCGGTGCGATGGACTCCGGTGGCAGGCTCCAGCCCATCGAGGTCTGGGTCGGGCCGGGGTGCACGATCGACGCCCGGACACCGGTGCCTTCCAACTCCATCTGCAGGTTGGTCACCATCGCGGTCAGTCCGGCCTTCGCGGCACCGTAGCCGCCCATATGCGGGCGCTGTCGCAGCGCGACATCGGAGCCGACGAAGATGACATCCCCGCGCTGCCGGGCCACCATGCCGGGCAGCACCGCGGTGGCGAGCCTGTTGGCGCCGATCAGATGAATCTGCACCTGCGACTCGAAGTCCTCGGTGCCGGTCTCGTAGAGCCGACCGAAGAAGGTGTCGCCCGCCCCGGCAACGAGCAGTTCAATGTCGCCGAGTGCCTCGGAGGCGCGGTGCACGAATCCCCGCACGGATTCGGGATCGGTGACGTCGAGGGTCAGCGCGATCGCCTCGCCGCCATCGGCGCGGATCTGTTCGGCGAGTTCCTGACATTTGCCCACGCGCCGGGCTCCGAGCGCGACCGGGAAGCCGCGGGCGGCCAATTCAATTGCGGTGGCGGCGCCGATACCGGAGGAGGCGCCGGCGATGAGGGTGGGCCGGCGTTCGGGGTGCGGGTCGAAACGGGGCATCAGGCCTTCTTCGCGATGGGCTTGACTTCAATGGGCAGCGAGGCGAATCCGCGGACGTTGCTGGAGTGCACCCGAACCGCGCGGGCAGCGTCGACCTCGTAGCCGCCGATTCGCACAAACAGTTCGGTCAGGGCGACCCGCGCCTCCATCCGGGCCAGGTGCGCGCCGAGGCAAAAATGTGCACCGCTGCCGAAACTCAGCAGCTTCGAGCCGATATCGCGGCCGATGCGGTACTCGTCCGGGTCGTCGAACACCCGCTCGTCGCGGTGGGCGGCACCGGGCACCAGCAACACGGTGTCGCCGTCGTGCAGGGTCGTGCCGTGGAACTCGACATCCCCGACGACGACCCGGGCCAGAATTTGGCTGGACGTGTCATAGCGCAGCGTCTCCTCGACCCACAGCGGGATCCGGCTGTGGTCACCGAATACACCGGATAGCTGATCGGGGAACATCCCGCCCCAATAGACCGCATTGCCAAGCAGTTTCGTGGTCGTCTCGTTGCCCGCGACCACCATCAGGAATAGGAAGGCCATGATCTCGTCGTCGCCGAGGCGGTCGCCGTCGACCTCGGCCTCCAGCAGCGCGGAGGTCAAATCGTCGGTGGGCCGGCGGCGCCGCTGGGCAACCATGTCCGCGTAGTAGACCAGCAGTTGCATCGAGGCTTCGATCGCCGACATCGGGACGTCGGTGACACCGTCCTGGCGGTGCATCACGTCGTCGGCCAGCGCGCGCAGGTGCTCGCGGTCGGCGACCGGCACCCCGACGAGCTCGGAGATGACATCCATCGGAAGCTTGCCGGCGAACTGGGCGATGAAGTCGAAACCCTCGGACTGCAGAGCGACGTCGAGGTGCTCCCGGGTGAGTTCGAGCACCCGAGCCTCCAACTCGCGGACCCGTCGCGGGGTGAAGCCCCTGGACACCAGGGTACGAAGCCGTAGATGCCCGGGATCGTCCATGGCCAGGAACGACATGGTCCGGTAGGCCTCGGGGGTTCGGGAGATCGGGTCCAGCGAGACGCCGAGCTTGTTCGACAGCGCGGCGCTGTTGCGAAAGCCCCTGTGCACGTCGGCATGCCGGGTCAGCGCCCAGAAATTGAGGTCGTCATTGCGGTAGAGCGGGGCCTCATCGCGCAGCCGCCGGTAGTAGGGGTAGGGGTTCTCGTGGAAGTCGTAGTCATACGGGTCGAGAACCAGGTCGACGTGGTGCGCCGTCATCCGCTGTCTCCCAGGATGAGGCCGACGACGTAGCCCAGTCGGTCGGCGATCTGCCGGTAGGTGAAGGCGCCGCTACCGGCGTGCACCAGCGCGCCGAAGTAGCTCATCTCCAGTGCGGCCACCGTCCTGGCGTCCGAGTCGGGACCCAGCGCCGAGCGGATGCGTTTGTGGATCTCGGTGCCAATGCGATCCCGCACCGTGCGGACCGCGGCGTCGTTGCTCAGCAGTGCGGTGGTGCAGGCGGCCGCCACCTCGGGTTCGTCCGCGACGACCAGGGCCATCGCGCGCAGGGCCTGCTGGACCCGATTGAGCCGGGTGTCGTTGACATCGGTGAAGTAGGGAACCTCGCGCACCAAGTCGAGGTACACCTCGGCGACCAGGTGGTTCTTCGAGGAGAAGTAGGTGTACGCCGTCGCTGGGGCCACCTGGGCGCGGGCCGCCACACCGCGAACGGTCAGATCCGCATAGGACGACGCGCGAAGCGTCGCCAATCCGGCGCCGACCAGCTTCCGAAAAGTTTCCTCCTGTCGGGGCCGGCGCCCGTCCGGGCCGTGCCGCATCGCAGTCACCACGGAATCGCTGGACACATGTCCACCGTACTGTCCGGGGTCCTTCCCGCGCAAGATGGGCGGCCGAAAAGCCACGTCAAAACAACCGCGGTGGAATTCGGCCTTGCACCGGAGAGGTAGCCGGGATTAGGGTTCAGCGCAGTGATATCGGACAGGTGTCCATAGATTGTGTAGTCGGGAGAGTGGATGGCGATAGCAGCCGAACGCACGAGCGACCTCTTCATCGACGGGGTGCTCACCGGCGGCGGCGCAGGCCGCTTCGCCACCGTCAACCCCGCCACCGAGGAGGTCCTCGGCACCGCCGCCAACGCGGATGCCGACGATATGGACCGTGCGATCGGCGCCGCCCGGCGCGCCTGCGACAGCACCGACTGGGCAACCAACACCGACCTGCGGGTGCGGTGCATCCGGCAACTGCGCGAGGCCATGCGCGAGCACATCGAGGAGTTGCGCGAGATCACCATGGCGGAGGTGGGCGCGCCCCGGATGCTCACCGCCGGCGCGCAGTTGGAGGGCCCGGTGGAGGATCTGGGGTTCTCCGCCGATACCGCCGAGTCCTATCCCTGGCGCACCGATCTCGGCGTGGCCGCTCCGATGGGAATCACGACCCGGCGCACCGTCGTCCGCGAGGCCGTCGGTGTGGTGGGTGCGATCACGCCGTGGAACTTCCCGCATCAGATCAACCTCGCCAAGATCGGTCCCGCGCTGGCTGCCGGCAACACCGTCGTACTCAAGCCGGCCCCCGACACCCCCTGGTGCGCGGCGGTTCTCGGCGAACTCGTCGCCGCGCACACCGATATCCCACCCGGTGTTCTCAATATCGTCACCTCCGAGGACCATGCGGTTGGGGCGATGCTGACCAGTGACCCGCGCGTCGACATGGTGTCGTTCACCGGGTCGACGGCCACCGGGCGAGCGGTGATGGCGGCCGGCGCCCCCACCGTCAAGAAGGTCTTCCTGGAACTGGGTGGCAAGTCCGCGTTCCTCGTCCTCGACGACGCCGACCTCGCCTCGGCGTGCGCCATGGCCGGGTTCACCGCGTCGATGCACGCCGGTCAGGGATGTGCCATCACCACCCGACTGGTGGTGCCCCGGGCGCGCTATGACGATGCTGTCGCCGCGGCGGCCGCCACCATGTCCGGTATCACGCCGGGTGACCCCACCAAGCCCGGAACCATCTGCGGGCCCGTGATTTCCGCGCGCCAGCGCGACCGGGTGCAGTCCTATCTGGACCTGGCGATCGCCGAGGGCGGCAGTTTCGCCTGCGGCGGCGGGCCCCCCGCGGACCGGGATCGCGGCTTCTTCATCGAACCGACGGTGATCGCCGGGCTCACCAACGCTGCCCGGGTGGCGCGCGAGGAGATCTTCGGCCCGGTGTTGACGGTAATCGCCCACGACGGCGACGACGACGCGGTCCGCATCGCCAACGACTCGCCCTACGGGCTGTCCGGCACGGTGTTCAGCGCGGATCCGGACCGGGCCCAAGCGGTAGCCAACCGGTTGCGGGTCGGCACCGTCAATGTCAACGGCGGGGTGTGGTACTCCGCCGATGTGCCGTTCGGCGGGTACAAGCAGTCCGGTGTGGGCCGGGAGATGGGTCTGGCCGGTTTCGAGGAGTATCTCGAAACGAAAGTCATTGCCACAGCCGTATAAAACCTCGAAAGGAAGCTCAGTGGGACAGTTCGACGACAAGGTCGGCATCGTCACCGGGGCCGGCGGCGGGATCGGTCAGGCGTACGCCGAGGCGCTGGCCCGCGAGGGGGCGGCGGTGGTCGTCGCCGATATCAACGCTGACGGTGCCGAACGGGTGGCCGCCGCGATCAGGTCGGAGGGGGGCACCGCGCTCGCGATCCCTGTCGACGTGTCCGACCCGGTCTCCGCCAAGGCGATGGCGGACCGGACGCTGGCCGAGTTCGGCGGCATCGACTACCTGGTCAACAATGCGGCGATCTTCGGCGGGATGAAGCTGGACTTCCTGATCACCGTGGACTGGGACTACTACAAGAAGTTCATGAGCGTGAACCTCGACGGTGCGCTGGCCTGCACCCGCGCGGTGTACAAGAAGATGGCCAAACGCGGTGGCGGGTCGATTGTCAACCAGTCCTCCACCGCCGCATGGCTTTACGCCAACTACTACGGACTGGCCAAGGTCGGCATCAACGGCCTGACCCAGCAACTCTCTCGCGAACTCGGCGGGATGAACATCCGGATCAACGCGATCGCCCCGGGCCCCATCGACACCGAGGCCAATCGCACCACCACCCCACAGGAGATGGTGGCAGATATCGTCAAGGCCATTCCGCTGAGCCGGATGGGACAGCCGGAGGATCTTGTCGGCATGTGCCTGTTCCTGCTGTCCGATCAGGCAAGCTGGATCACCGGGCAGATATTCAATGTCGACGGCGGTCAGATCATCCGCTCATGAACGACGGGAGTGTCGGGCGATGACTGACATGGTGGGCTTCATCGGATTGGGCAGTATGGGTGCCCCGATGGCCGGACGGCTGGTCGGCTGGCCGGGCGGGGTGATGGTCTACGACGTCCGTGATGAGGCGACGGCGCGGTTCGCCGGGACGGGCGCGGACGTCGCGGCCGGCCTCGCCGATATCGCCGCCGCCGACATCGTCAGCGTCGCCGTGCTCGACGACGCACAGGTGCGCGAGGTGGTGGCGGATCTGGCCGGTCACGCCGCGCCGGGCACCGTCATCGCCATCCACTCCACCATCGGCGACAGCACCGCGGCCGAACTGTCCGACCGGTTCGCCCCGCAGCGGATCCACATCGTCGACGCACCGGTCAGCGGTGGCGCCGGAGCCGCAGAGAAGGGCGAACTGGCCACCATGGTCGGGGCGCCCCGGGACGTCTACGAGCGGGTGAAACCGATCTTCAAGCAGTGGGCGTCGTTGGTGATCCACGCCGGCGATCCCGGTGCCGGGACCCGGATGAAACTGGCCCGCAACATGCTCACCTTCACCGCCTTCGCCGCGGCCTGTGAGGCGATGATGTTGGCCGAGGCTGCCGGGCTGGACCTGCAGGCGCTGGGCCGGGTGGTGCGCCACACCGATGCGCTGACCGGCGGACCCGGGGCGATCATGGTCCGCGACAACACCCACGAGTTGGAGCCGGGGCACTGGCTCTACGACACCTTCACCCACACCCGGACGCTGGGCGAGAAGGACCTGAGTCTTGCCCTCGCATTGGGTGATGCCGTCGGGGTCGACCTTCCGCTCGCGCAGAGCGCGCTGGGCACGCTGGCTGCCGGCCTCGGCGTGCCGCACCGAACAAGGGAATGAGCATGGACGAACCCCGCCCCATGGATGAAACCCGCCGCAAGGGGCTGGCCAAGATGAACGAGGTCTACGGCTGGGAGATGCCGGATCTGCCGGGTGACTACTTCGCACTGACCGTCGACCATCTCTTCGCCGACATCTGGAGCCGACCCGGGTTGTCGATGCGGGACAAGCGGATCATGACCCTGTCTGTCGTGACGGCGTCCGGCTTAACCGACCTCGCCGAAATCCAGGTCAACGCCGCCTTGCACAACGCGGAGATGACCGAGGATGAGTTGCGCGAGATGGCCATCTTCATCACCCATTACGTCGGCTTCCCGCTCGGCTCGACATTCAACAACGTCATCGAGAAGGTCATCGCCAAGCGCAGGAAAGCCGCCCGGGATCAGCCCCCGACTGCGACGAAGTAACCCACAAAGCCGCCGAACAGGACGACCACGCACAGGCCGAGCGTGCCGGCGGCCAACGGCCAGGATTTCTTCCGGCGCCCGATCGCGACCATCGTGAGCACGACGCCGGTGACCCCCACCAGTGCCGCGACGGCCAATGCCCCCATCACCGCGGTGACCGAAACTCTTCGGCGCAAGCCCCCGACTTCAGTCGGGGGATAGCCGATCCCGTTGTTTGGGGGCCGCGCAGCGGGCCGTTCTTGTCGTAGTCGA
>LFFF01000081.1 GCA_001510415.1 Actinobacteria bacterium casp-actino6
GGGTGGTCACCGATCTCGACGGCGGCCCGTGGACCGTCGATACCCGCTCCACGCTGACCGCCGCGCCGGGCGCCCACGGCCAGGTGCTGGAGATTCTGAGCGGCGTCGGCCCGACGGAGGAATTTCGCTGATGGACCGGAGAACTGAGCTGGCGGTGCGGGTGATTCCGTGTCTGGACGTCGACGGCGGCCGGGTTGTCAAGGGTGTGAACTTCGAGAACCTGCGCGACGCCGGGGACCCGGTGGAACTGGCCGCCGTCTATGACGCCGAGGGCGCCGACGAGCTCACCTTTCTTGACGTGACCGCGTCATCCTCGGGACGGGCGACCATGCTGGAGGTGGTGCGGCGCACCGCCGAACAGGTCTTCATCCCCCTGACCGTCGGCGGCGGCGTCCGGTCGGTGGCCGATGTCGATGCGCTGTTGCGGGCCGGTGCCGACAAGGTGTCGGTCAACACCGCCGCGATCGCCCGGCCGGAATTACTGGCCGAACTCGCCCGCCGATTCGGCTCCCAATGCATCGTGCTGTCGGTGGACGCCCGCACGGTGCCGCCGGGTGGCGCCCCGACCACGTCGGGTTGGGAGGTCACCACGCACGGCGGCCGGCAGGGCACCGGAATCGACGCGGTCGAATGGGCAAGGCGGGGAGCCGAACTCGGGGTGGGAGAGATTCTGCTGAACTCGATGGATGCCGACGGCACCAAAGCGGGCTTTGACCTCGGCATGCTGAGTGCGGTACGCGAGGCGGTCGCGGTGCCGGTGATCGCCAGCGGCGGGGCCGGGACGGTCGGGCATTTCGCGCCCGCGGTGCGGGCCGGCGCCGATGCGGTGCTGGCGGCCAGCGTCTTTCACTTCGGCGAACTGACGATCGGTCAGGTGAAGGACGCCATGGCTGCCGAAGGGATAACAGTCAGGTGACTCTCGACCCCGCAATCGCCAAGCTCCTCAAGCGCGATGCCAACGGTCTGTTCGCCGCGGTGGCGCAGGAGCGCGGTACCGGCGTGGTGCTGATGGTGGCCTGGATGGATGACGCCGCCTTGGCCCGCACCCTGGCCACCCGGGAGGCCACCTACTACTCCCGCTCCCGTGGCGAGTATTGGGTCAAGGGAGCGACATCCGGGCATACCCAGCATGTGCATTCGGTGCGACTGGACTGCGACGGCGATACCGTGCTGCTGGAAGTCGAGCAGACCGGCGCGGCCTGCCACACCGGCGCGCACAGTTGCTTCGACGCAGAGGTGCTGCTGGCACCCGAGCGTTAGTCGCTCACGCGCCGGGCCGGCGCGCCCGCAATACCTCCAACGCTTTGTCCGCGTGGGTGTCCATATTGACCTCACTGGAGATCACCTCAAGCACGGTGCCATCGCTGTCGATCACGAATGTGGTGCGTTTCACCGGCAGGAACTTGCCGAGCAGGCCGCGTTTGACGCCGAAAGTCTCGGCAACCGTGCCGTCGGCGTCTGACAGCAGTGGATAGTCGAAGCGCTGGGAGTCGGCGAACTTGGCCTGTTTGGCCACCGCGTCGGTGCTGATACCGACCCGGGAGGCGCCCACCGCATCGAACTCCCCGGCGAGATCGCGGAAGTGGCAGGCCTCCTTGGTGCAGCCCGGAGTCATCGCCGCCGGGTAGAAAAACAACACGATCGGTCCGTCGGCAAGCAGACCGGACAACGAGCGCGAGCGCCCGGCCTGGTCGGGCAACTCGAACTCGGGCACCCGGTCACCACGTTTGATCCCCTGTGTCATGGGTGCCACGGTATCGCCGCCGAGCACCCGGGGAAAGGCGGGGCACAGGTCTGGGAGGATGTTCCCCGTGCATTCCACGCCCACCACCACCCGGGACGAGTTCCGCGCGCTGGCCGCCGAACACCGCGTGGTTCCGGTGACCCGCAAAGTGCTCGCGGACAGCGAGACCCCACTCTCGGCCTACCGCAAGCTGGCCGCCGACCGGCCCGGGACCTTCCTGCTGGAGTCCGCCGAGAACGGCCGGTCCTGGTCGCGGTGGTCGTTCATCGGGGCCGGCTCGACCTCGGCGCTCACCGTCTGCAACGGTGAGGCGGCGTGGCTGGGCGCCGCACCGAACGGCGCGCCGAGCGGCGGCGACCCGGTGGAGGCGTTGCGGGCCACCATGGCGATGTTGTCCACCGGATTTCCCGCGGACGACGGCGATGCGACCCCGCCGCTGTCGGGTGGTTTGGTGGGGTTCTTCGCCTACGACTTCGTCCGGCGGCTCGAGCGGCTGCCCGAACTGGCCGTCGATGACCTCGGGCTGCCCGACATGCTGCTGCTGCTGGCCACCGACCTGGCCGCGGTCGACCACCACGAGGGCACCATCACGCTGATCGCGAACGCGGTCAACTGGGATGGCAGCGACGACCGCGTCGACGAAGCCTACGACGAGGCGCTTGCCAGGCTCGACGTGATGACCGCCGCGCTCGGACAGCCGCTGGGCTCGACGGTCGCGACATTCAGCCGGCCCGAACCGAAACCCCGCGCCCAGCGCACGATCGAGGAGTACGGAGCGGTGGTGGAGCGGCTGGTGGGTGAGATCGAGGCCGGCGAGGCGTTCCAGGTGGTGCCGTCGCAGCGCTTCGAACTGGATACCGCCGCTGATCCGATCGATGTCTACCGGATGCTTCGGGTAACCAACCCCAGCCCGTACATGTACCTGATGCACATCCCGAACGAGTCCGGCGGAACGGCGTTCTCGATCGTCGGGTCCAGCCCCGAGGCGCTGGTCACCGTCGCGGACGGCTGGGCCAGGACGCACCCGATCGCCGGCACCCGGTGGCGTGGCCCGACCGAGGAGGAGGACCAGCTGCTGGAGAAGGAGCTGCTGGCCGACGAGAAGGAACGCGCCGAGCATCTGATGCTGGTCGATCTGGGCCGCAACGACCTCGGCCGGGTCTGCGTGCCGGGCACCGTGCGGGTTGAGGACTACAGCCAGATCGAGCGCTACAGCCACGTGATGCACCTGGTGTCGACGGTGACCGGACTGCTGGCCCCGGGCCGGACCGCCCTGGATGCGGTCACGGCCTGTTTCCCGGCCGGCACACTGTCCGGCGCGCCGAAGGTCCGGGCGATGGAGCTCATCGAAGAGGTGGAGAAGACCCGGCGCGGGCTCTACGGCGGTGTGGTCGGCTACCTCGACTTCGCCGGCAATGCCGATTTCGCGATCGCCATCCGCACCGCGCTGATGCGCGCGGGCACCGCCTATGTGCAGGCCGGCGGCGGGGTGGTGGCCGATTCCAACGGTCCCTACGAGTACACCGAGGCAGCCAACAAGGCCAAGGCGGTGTTGTCCGCGATCGCTGCGGCGGAAACGTTGAGCGCGCCGTGATCCGGGTCGCACAACTGCTGCTGCTTCTGGCCGCGGGCGGACTCTGGGTTGCCTCCCGGCTGGCCTGGGTGTCGGTCACCTCATTCGACGGCCTCGGCCACCCGAAGACCTCGGTGCTCAACGGTGCGGCCTGGTCTACGGCACTGTTGCCGATGGCGGTTCTGCTGCTAGCGGCCGCACTGGCTGCGCTGGCGGTGCGGGGTTGGGCGCTGCGGGTGGTGGCACTGCTGGTGGCGGTGGTGTGCTTCGGTATGGCGTATCTCGGGGTCAGTCTCATCGTGATGCCCGATGTCGGCCCGCGCGGCGCCGAGGTCGCCGGGGTGGCGGTGGCGACCCTGGTCGACAGCCAACGCCATCTCGGGGGTGCGGTGCTGACCCTGGTTGTCGCCGTCACCGCTCTGGTGGCCGCGGTCCTGCTGATGCGCTCGGCGGTGTCGTCGGACAATCAGGCAGCGCGATATGCGGCGCCGGGAGCGCCCGATGCCGCAGCCGGTCTGACCGAGCGCGGCATGTGGGACGCGCTTGATGAGGGCCGCGACCCGACCGGGTCCGACAGCGAGGGGCGGTGACGGATGCGGGCCGACGGGCGGCTACCCTTTGTCGGACATCAACGTCATCGCCAGACACCGCAAGAGGGGACCGGGCTGTCATGACTTCGGCAACCGTGCTCGACTCGATTCTCGAGGGAGTCCGCACGGACGTCGCCGCTCGCGAGGCTCTCGTGAGCATGGCTGAGATCAAGGCCGCCGCGGAGGCGGCACCGCCCCCGCGTAACGCGATGGCGGCACTGAGGGCCCCAGGCATCGCGGTGATCGCCGAAGTGAAGCGAGCCAGTCCGTCGCGGGGCCAGTTGGCGCCCATCGCGGATCCCGCCGAGTTGGCGCGGGCCTATGAGAACGGCGGCGCCCGCGCTATCAGCGTGCTCACTGAGGAGCGCCGATTCCGCGGATCGCTGGCCGATCTGGACGCGGTACGGGCGGCGGTGACCATCCCGGTGCTGCGCAAGGACTTCATCGTGCGGCCGTACCAGATTCACGAGGCCCGCGCTCACGGGGCCGACATGCTGCTGCTGATCGTGGCGGCTCTCGACCAGCCGGCACTGGTGTCGATGCTCGACCGCACCGAGTCCCTCGGCATGACCGCACTGGTGGAGGTGCACACCGAGGAGGAAGCCGATCGCGCCCTGCAGGCCGGGGCAAAAGTGATCGGTGTCAATGCCCGCGATCTGAAGACGCTCAACGTCGACCGGGACTGCTTCGGCCGGATCGCACCGGGTCTGCCGTCCAACATCATCCGGATCGCGGAGTCGGGGGTGCGCGGTCCGGCTGACCTGCTGGCCTACGCGGGTGCCGGAGCCGACGCGGTACTGGTCGGCGAGGGTTTGGTGACCAGCGGAGATCCCCGCAGCGCGGTGGCCGACCTGGTGACCGCGGGTGCGCATCCGTCCTGTCCGAAACCGGTACGCTGAGCGCCGAAAAGCTCTCCCATACCCTGAATCATGGCCGATACCTCGACTCCTAACCTGCCCCGCGCCAGCGCGGCCGTCGCCGAACCCTCTGGGCACGAACCCGACGCGCGCGGCCATTTCGGCATATTCGGTGGCCGCTACGTGGCCGAAGCGTTGATGGCGGTCATCGAGGAGGTCACCGCCGCCTATGAAAAGGCCCGCACCGACCAGACCTTCCTGGACAAGCTCGACGATCTGCAGACCCACTACGCCGGACGGCCCTCACCGCTCTACGAGGCGTCCCGGCTCAGTGCGCACGCCGGGGGCGCCCGGATCTTCCTCAAGCGCGAGGACCTCAACCACACCGGATCGCACAAAATCAACAACGTACTGGGTCAGGCCCTGCTTGCCCGGCAGATGGGTAAGTCCCGGGTCATCGCGGAGACCGGCGCCGGCCAGCACGGGGTGGCCACCGCGACCGCCTGCGCGTTGCTGGGCCTGGAGTGCGTGATCTACATGGGTGCGGTCGACACTGCCCGCCAAGCGCTCAACGTCGCCCGGATGCGACTGCTCGGTGCGGAAGTGGTTGCGGTGCAGTCGGGCTCGAAAACCCTCAAGGACGCCGTCAACGAGGCGTTCCGGGACTGGGTGGCCCATGCCGATGACACCTACTACTGTTTCGGCACCGCGGCCGGACCGCACCCCTTCCCCCTGATGGTGCGTGACTTCCAGCGCGTCATCGGACTGGAGACCCGCGCACAGATTCTGGCTCAGGCCGGCAGGCTGCCGGACGCGATCACCGCCTGTGTGGGTGGGGGATCCAATGCGATCGGGATCTTCCACGCTTTCATCGACGACCCTGACGTGCGACTGATCGGCTACGAGGCCGGTGGCGACGGCGTGGAGACCGGACGCCATGCCGCCACCTTTGCCGGCGGGTCGCCTGGCGCGTTCCAGGGTTCGTACTCCTACGTGATGCAGGACGTGGACGGCCAAACCATCGAATCGCATTCCATCTCCGCCGGTTTGGACTATCCCGGTGTCGGTCCGGAGCATGCGTTCCTCAAGGACCTCGGCCGCACCGAGTACCGGCCGATCACCGACTCCCAAGCCATGGAGGCGTTCCGGCTGTTGTGTCGGCTGGAAGGGATCATCCCGGCCATCGAGACCGCCCATGCGATCGCGGGAACTGTCGACCTGGCCGCGGAACTGGGGCCGGAGTCGATCATCGTGGTCAACCTGTCCGGTCGGGGAGACAAGGACGTCGAGACCGCGGCCCGCTGGTTCGGCCTGCTCGACGGTGCGGGACCGGGGGCCTCATGACAGTGCAGCACAGCCCGCCCGGTCGGCTCGGGCCGATCTTCGGCGCCTGCCGCGAGCAGGGCCGGGCAGCCCTGATCGGCTATCTGCCGACCGGATATCCAGATGTCGCGACCTCCATCGACGCGATGGTCGCGATGAGCGCCGACTGCGACATCATCGAAGTGGGTGTTCCGTACTCCGATCCCGGAATGGACGGTCCGGTGATCGCGACCGCCACCGAGGCGGCCCTGCAGCATGGTGTGCGGGTGCGGGACACCCTGCGCGCGGTCGAGGCGATCAGCGCAGCCGGCGGCAACGCGGTGGTGATGACCTACTGGAATCCGGTGCTGCACTACGGCGTCGACGCCTTCGCCCGCGACCTGTCCGCAGCCGGGGGCCTGGGGCTGATCACCCCCGATCTGATCCCGGATGAGGCGGGGGACTGGCTGGCCGCCTCCGAAAATCATGACCTCGACCGGATCTTCCTCGTTGCCCCGTCCTCGACACCGGAGCGGCTGGCCCGCACCGTCGCGGCCTCCCGCGGGTTCGTCTATGCCGCATCGACGATGGGCGTCACCGGCGCCCGGGACGTGGTGTCCAGCGCCGCACCGGAACTGGTTCGCCGGGTCAAGGAGATCTCCGACATTCCGGTCGGAGTGGGTCTCGGCGTGCGGTCGCGGGAGCAGGCCGCCGAGATCGCACACTTCGCCGACGGGGTCATCGTCGGCTCCGCTCTGGTGTCGGCGCTGACCGACGACGGGGTTGGTGCCGTCCGCAGTCTGACCGGTGAACTTGCCGTCGGCGTCCGAGAGAAGGTGCCCGCTACGTGACGACAACGGTGCTCGCCTATTTCCCGAGTCCGGCCCAGGGCGTGTGGTACCTCGGCCCTTTCCCGATCCGGGCCTACGCGCTGTGCATCATCGCCGGGATCATCGTCGCCCTGGTGGTCGGTGACCGTCGATGGGCCGCCCGCGGGGGTGAACGCGGCGTCATCTACGACATCGCCCTGTGGGCGGTGCCGTTCGGCCTGATCGGTGGCCGGGTCTACCACGTCATGACTGACTGGAGGACCTACTTCGGGCCCGATGGAGCCGGAGCGGGGGCCGCCCTGCGGATCTGGGAGGGCGGCCTGGGGATCTGGGGTGCGGTGGCCCTCGGCGGCGTCGGCGCCTGGATCGCCTGCCGCCGCAAGGGCATTCCGCTGCCCGCTTTCGGCGACGCGGTAGCGCCGGGAATCGTTCTCGCACAGGCCATCGGCCGACTGGGCAACTACTTCAACCAGGAGCTCTACGGGCGCGAGACCACCGTGCCGTGGGGGATGGAGATCTTCTACCGTCGCGACTGGTCCGGAGTCGTCGATGTGCACTCGCTCGACGGAGTCTCGACCGGCGAAGTGGCCGCCGTCGTTCACCCGACGTTCCTCTACGAATTGCTCTGGAACGTCCTGGTGTTCATCGTGTTGATCTGGGCGGACCGCAGGTTCCGTCTCGGTCACGGCCGGTTGTTCGCCCTCTACGTCGCCGGCTACTCGCTCGGGCGGTTCTGGATCGAGTTGATGCGCGATGACACCGCGACGCTGATCGCCGGCATCCGGATCAACGTCTTCACCGCGACGTTCGTCTTCATCGGGGCCGTGGTCTACATGCTTCTGGCGCCGAAGGGCCGCGAAGATCCCGAGACGCTGCGCGGCAAGCAGGCGCCGGAGCAGGCCGAGGATGAGTCGGCGGTCGAGGAGTGGGCCGAGGACCTGGTGGCCGCAGCCAAGGGAAGTGGCATCGTCGCCGCCGCGACAGTGGCCGGCGAACACGAAAGTGAGGACGCCGAAGCCGTCGGGGATGTCGAGGAGGTCGAGGAGTACGACGTCGCTGAGGACCTTCCGGAGGTTCTCGAGGCTGCCGCGGAGGATGTCGCCGAGGATCTGGAAGTCGAGGCAGTCGGACTGACCGAGGCCGAGGCCGACGTACTGTCCGAGCAGGAGCAGGAGGCAGTCGCGGACCTTGCGCTCGCGGCCGAAGCGGAAGTCGACCACGAAGCGGAAGTCGACCACGAGGCGGAGGTTGCCGCGGATGCCGATGACGGCCCGGTGGTCGTCTACGAGGCTGCCCCGGAGGCCGAGACCGTGGTGGTCTACGAGAGCGGCGCCGACGCGCTTGAGGCTGAGGTCGAGGCCGGCGTAGAGCCTGAAATCGAGCCCGAGCCCGAGCCTGAGGTCGAGGTCATGGCCGTGGCTGAGGTCGAGCCCGAGTCGGAACCGGAGCCCCCGGCGCCGAAGTTCGGGCCGACGCTGAAGCGCCTGCTGTGGGGCGTCGGCAATCAGCGGTGACTGAGCTTTCTGGCATGCTGACGGTATGACCGACCAGCCGCCCGATCAGCCGTTCGGCGGTCCCGGCGGCGCCGTGCCGCCCTACGGTCCGCCGCCCTACGGCCCTCCAGCGTTTGGTCCGCAGTCGTATGGTCCGCAATCGTATGGTCCGCAATCGTATGGTCCGCAATCGTATGGTCCGCAATCGTTTGGTCCGCAGTCGTATGGTCCGCCGCCCAACTACCCGCCGCCCAGCCAGTTTCCACCTCCGCTGGACTACCCGCCGCCCGGCCAGTTCCCACCTCCGCTGGACTACCCGCCGCCCGGCTACTATCCTGACCCGGCAGCACCCTACGGTCGGCATCCGCTCACCGGGGAGCCGTTGTCGGACAAGTCCAAAACCGTCGGCGGTCTGCTGCAACTGCTGGGCCTGCTCGGTCTACTGGGCATCGGGCGCATCTATCTGGGCTACACCGGACTGGGTATTGCCCAACTCGTGGGTTGCCTGGTACTCGGCATTCTCACCTGCGGGTTCGGCTTCATCGTCCCGGTGGTGTGGGGAATCATCGATGCGGTCTTGATCCTGTCGGACAAAGTTCGCGATCCCTACGGACGGCCACTGCGTGATGCCGTCTGAGGTGAGTACTCGGTCCCGGCGCCGCGCGTGGCTCGCGTCCGGTGCGCTGGGTCTGGGCGCGCTGACCTATATCGGGCTGGTGGATCCGCATCGACCTGGGGCGGTGTTCCCACCCTGTCCGTTCAAGATGATCACCGGATGGGACTGTCCGGCCTGCGGCGGACTGCGGATGACCCACGACCTGTTGCACGGCAATGTGTCGGCCGCCGTCGTCGACAACGTGTTCCTGCTGGCCGGTCTGCCGCTACTGGCGATCTGGTCGCTGGTACGGGTTCGCCGCGCCCGCCCCGTGCTGACCCCGGCCTTCCTGGTCGTGGTGGTGATCGCGGCGACGGTGTGGACCGTCATCCGGAACCTGCCCGGGTTCCCGCTCGTTCCCACCATGCTCGGTCCATAAGACCGCAGACGCGACTATGCTCGCGTCGTGACGCGGCGCGGAAAGATCGTTTGCACTCTTGGTCCGGCCACCGACAGCGACGCCACCGTCAAGGCGTTGGTGGAAGCCGGCATGGACGTGGCTCGACTGAACTTCAGCCACGGCGACTACAGCGATCACGAGCAGTCCTACGCCCGCGTCCGGAAGGCCGCCGAGGCCAGTGGACGCGCGGTCGGCATCCTGGCGGATCTGCAGGGTCCCAAGATCCGCCTCGGCCGGTTCGCCGAGGGCAAGGCGTTGTGGGCCAACGGAGAGACGGTCCGGATCACGGTGGAGGAGTGCGAGGGCACCCACGACCGCGTCTCGACCACCTACAAACACCTCGCCGCAGACGCCAAGCCCGGCGACCGGCTACTCGTTGACGACGGCAAGGTCGCGGTCGTGGTCGAAGAGATCGTCGGTAACGATGTGGTCTGCACCGTCACCGAGGGTGGACCGGTCAGCAACAACAAGGGCCTGTCGATGCCCGGGATGGCGTTCTCGGTCCCGGCGATGTCCGAGAAGGATATTGCGGATCTGGAGTTCGCTCTGCGACTCGGGGTCGACCTGATCGCGCTGTCGTTCGTGCGGTCCCCGGCCGATATCGAAATCGTCCACGAGGTGATGGACCGGGTGGGCCGCCGGGTGCCGGTGATCGCGAAACTGGAGAAGCCCGAGGCCGTCGACAACCTGGAAGCCATTGTGTTGGCCTTCGACGCCGTCATGGTCGCGCGGGGGGATCTCGGCGTGGAACTTCCGCTCGAGCAGGTCCCGCTGGTGCAGAAGCGGGCGATTCAGATGGCTCGGGAGAATGCCAAGCCGGTGATCGTGGCGACTCAGATGCTGGAGTCGATGATCGAGAACTCCCGGCCCACCCGTGCCGAGGCATCTGATGTCGCCAACGCGGTGCTCGACGGGGCCGACGCGGTGATGCTGTCCGGTGAGACCTCGGTGGGCAAGTTCCCAATCGATGCGGTCCGCACGATGGCCCGGATCATCTGCGCGGTCGAGCAGAACTCGACCACCGGACCCCCACTGATCCATGTCCCGCGGACCAAGCGCGGGGTGATCTCCTATGCGGCCCGCGATATCGGCGAGCGTCTCGACGCCAAAGCACTGGTCGCGTTCACCTCGTCCGGGGACACCGTGCGTCGGCTGTCCCGACTGCACAGCCGGCTCCCGCTGCTGGCGTTCGTCACCAATCCGGAGCTACCCAGTCAGTTGGCACTGACCTGGGGCACCGAGACGTTCATCGTCCCGCACGCCGAGAGCACCGATGACATGATCCAGCAGGTCGACCACGCACTGCTGGGGTTGGCCCGCTACCAGCGCGGGGATCTGGTGATCATCGTCGCGGGCGCTCCGCCGGGCACAGTAGGCTCAACGAATCTGATTCAGGTGCATCGGATCGGGGAGAACGACCACTAGGCGGGGAATCCACGGAGAGGCAGCAGGTGCCCAGCTCATCGGGGATAGCCGATTTCGACGAACTGCTGTCGATCCTGGAGCTTTCCCCGCGGGGCGCGGACGTGTTCATCGGGCGCCACCCCCGCAAGAATCCGGTCCGTACCTTCGGCGGTCAGCTGATGGCGCAGGCGTTCGTCGCAGCCAGCCGTAGCCTGGTTCACGATGTGCCGCCCAGTGCGCTGTCGGTGCACTTCATCGCCGGCGGGGATCCGGCCCAGGACATCGAGTTTCACGTCATCCGGCTGCGGGACGAACGCCGGTTCGCCAACCGCCGGGTGGATGCGATCCAGAACGGCACCTTGCTCGCCACCGCCCTGGTGTCGTATCTGTCGGGCGGCCACGGACTGGAACACAACTCCACCGCCCCCCGGGTCCCCGAACCGCACACCTTGCCCGGGATCGACGAACTGCTGGTCGGCTACGAGAAGGTAGTGCCGCACTTCGCCGACGCGCTGCGACCGATCGAATGGCGCTACACCAATGACCCGGCCTGGGTGATGCGGGACAAAGGCGACCGGCTTGACCGCAACCGGGTGTGGATGACGGCCGCCGGTGAGATGCCCGCGGATCCAGTGCTGCACACCGCCGCGATGGTGTACTCGTCGGACACCACGGTGCTCGATTCGATCATCACCACCCACGGCCTGTCCTGGGGCTGGGACCGGATCTTCGCCGTCACCATCAACCATTCGGTGTGGTTCCACCGCCAGGTCGACTTCTCCGACTGGGTGCTCTACTCGACCGCATCGCCGGTTGCCGCGGAGTCGCGTGGGCTCGGAATGGGGCATTTCTTCAACCGTTCGGGTGAAGTGGTCTCCACCGTCGCCCAGGAGGGAATCGTCAAGTACTTCCCGGGTGTGCCGAAGTGATTGTGCCGCAACCGGTTACCGGCCCGGGGCCCGCGTTTCGGTGAGCTTGTCCTCCACGGACTGGCGGAACTGGTCGGAGCACTCCTGCACTTTGGCGCGATCTTGACCGGCCTGCTGCAGGCAGTCGAAGTAGTCGCCGGCGCCGACCTCTTTGAACAGACCCACCCAGATCGCGATGAAGGCCAGTCCCACGACGATCGCCAGGACGCCCAGGACCAGGCCCGCGAGCGCCACTCCGCCATTGTTGGCCTCACCGCGCTTGACCCGGCCGCGGCCCATGAAACCCAGGATCACCGCTACGATGCCCAGCACCACTCCGCCGGCGACCGAAAATGACGAGACCAGCGCGATGATGGCCACCACCAGGGCGGCGATTCCCAGTCCGTTGCGCGGGGCGACGGGCGCGGGGGTGTAGTAGTCCCCGTATGGCATCGGCGGCGGCGGGTACCCGCCGGGGTACGGGCCCGGCGGGTAGGCGTAGGGATACGGAGGCGCTCCGGCCGGTGGCGGGCCCGCCGGCGGGTTCTC
>LFFF01000082.1 GCA_001510415.1 Actinobacteria bacterium casp-actino6
CGCGGCCGGCGGGTGCCCGTACGCAGTGCGCCCGCCGGGTATCGGCGGGCGCACTGGCTCACAGAACTCGATCAGCTGGCGTAGGAGCGCAACCGCTCGGCGCGGTCGCCGTTGCGCAACTTGATCATCACTTCGCGTTCGATTTGACGTACCCGCTCCCGCGACAGGCCGAACAGTTTGCCGATCTGATCGAGGGTGCGGGGCTGGCCGTCGTCCAAGCCGAATCGCAGCCGGATGACCTGTTGTTCGCGTTCGTCGAGGGTCGCCAGGACGTGCCGGATGTCGGTATGCAACAGTTCCGCGATCACTGCGTTCTCCGCCGACATCGCCTCGGCGTCCTCAATGAAGTCGCCGAGCGGGGCCTCCTCGTCGCTGCCGACCGGCATGTCCAGGCTCACCGGGTCGCGGCTGTGTTCCAGCAGGTCGTTGATCTTCGTCACCGGGATGCCCGACTCCTCAGCCAACTCCTCATCGGTGGCCTCCCTACCCAGGCTCTGGTGCATCTCGCGCTTGATCCGGGCCAGCTTGTTCACCTGCTCAACGAGGTGCACGGGCAACCGAATGGTGCGGCTCTGGTCGGCCATCCCGCGGGTGATGGCCTGGCGGATCCACCAGGTGGCGTAGGTGGAGAACTTGAAGCCCTTGGTGTAGTCAAACTTTTCCATCGCGCGGATCAGGCCCAGATTCCCCTCCTGGATGAGGTCGAGCAGCGGCATGCCCCGGCCGGTGTAGCGCTTGGCCAGCGACACCACCAGCCGGAGATTGGCCTCCAGCAGGTGCCGACGGGCGGCCTGCCCGTCCCGGACGATGATGGACAGGTCACGTTTGCGGTTCTCGCCCATCCGCTTACGGGTCTGCAGCAGATGCTGGGCGTACAGTCCGGCCTCGATGCGCTTGGCCAGTTCGACCTCGTCCTCGGCGCTGAGCAGAGCGGTCTTGCCGATACCGTTCAGATACACGCGGACGAGGTCCGCGGCTGGACTCTGAGCGTCCAAGTCACTGTCAATCCGAGTGGTGGTGGCGTTAGCCATGGGTGCCTCCTGGTCGGCTCCGAGTGTCGACTGGTTCAACGTCCGACTAGGAGGAAGAGTTCCCGGCTTTCGTCTGTCTCATACCCTTTGACGTGGGCGGACAGTCAGACGATTTAAGAATGTGCTGAGAACGCGGGCCGAATCGGGTCAGCGGGAATGGTCGTCGCCGGGTTCGCCGGCGTGGGGTTGCGAGTTCGCAGCGAAGCCCGACTCCAGCGCGGGCCGTTCGGCGCTCGGGAACAACGCGGTCCGCAGTGGTGCATCCGGGAAGCGGCGAGGTTCTTCGGCCCGACGCGGCGGACGGTCGTTGGCGATCAGCACCGCCATCCACGGCAGCGGAATGGACGCAGCGAGAATGGCCAGCGAGATCAGGCCGTTGTGCCAAATGCCGTAGGCGACTGCGGCGGCGATGAAGGCCGGGATGCGCCAGAACATCAGTTTGAGGTACTTGCGAACCCGCGCTCGGTGCTGCTCCTCGTAGGAGTATTCGGCCCTGGTGATCAGCACGGGCTGGCCTTCGTCGTCGAAACCCAATTCCCGATCCATTCCCTCACTGTTCCACACCAGGGCACTGTCGAACGAGCGACTTTCTTACATCTGTCTTACCGCGACCGACTTACCACGACGGGATCTCTACGGGCACAATGGCGTGATGCAGACCGATACGATCGAGCGCACCGACAGCGACGAACGCGTCGACGACGGTAGTGACGCCGACAGGCCCAAGCACTTCCACTACGTCAAAAAGGACCGGATCGCCGAGAGTGCCGTCATGGGGACCCATGTAGTGGCCCTGTGCGGTGAGGTTTTCCCGGTGACCCGCGCAGCCAAGCCCGGTTCACCGGTGTGCCCGGACTGCAAGAAAATCTACGAGTCGCTCAAGAAGGGCTGACCGCGACCGGTTCAGCGTGCGGCCCTGGTGTGTCCGGGAACGCCTGCTCCGGTGCGTTCACCGTGTCGGTCGCGACCTGCCGTCGGGCCCGCCACCGGCGCCAGTGTGGTTCGGGAGCGGGCCACTCCTCTTCGATCGCCGCATTGAGTTCGGCACCAATCATGATGGCGAATCCCAGGAAGAACGCGAACAGCAAGAACGCGATCGGGGTTGCCAGGGCGCCATAGGTGTAGCCGGTGCGGGTGATGTACTGCAGATACACGCGCAATCCTGCAGTGGCCACCACGAACACCGTGGTGGCCAACAGTGCTCCCCACACCAGCCGGTGGGTGGGGAGCGGTTGCGGCAGCGAAACCCGGTAGAGGATCGTGACCGCCACCAGCAGTCCCATCGCCAACATCGGGTAATAGCCGAATTGCAGAACGTTGTCCCAGCTGTCCGGGATATGCCCGGCAATCGTGCGCGGACCCAGGGCCACGAACGGTGCGGCCACGATGACGAAGATCAGCATCACCATGTACAGGCCGAGGGCGAAGAACCGCTGTCGCACCGGATGGCGCAACGGGGTTTGGTCGTGGGCCTCCACCACCGAGTCGACGAATGCCGAGATGGCGGAGGACCCGGCCCACAAGCTGATGACAAAACCCAGGGAGACCACCTCGCCGCGGGCGCCCTGGACGATGTCACGGATCGTCGGCTCGATGATCTCGCTGACGATGTTCTTGGAGAAGAAACTGTTCGAGGTACTGATCAGCTGCTGCTGGATGGCCGGCAGCGTGTCCGGACCGAACAGCGGGGCTATGTAGGCGAGGCTGCCCAGCATCCCGAGCAGCAGGGGTGGCAACGACAGCACTGACCAGAAACCGGCCTGAGCCGACTCCGAGAAGATCGAGTCGTCCCAGCTTTTGGACAGTGTCCGTTTGGTGATCCGCCATGCATGGTGGCGTGTCGGCTTAGCTGGCGGAGTTTCCGTCATGAATCTCGGAGCATGCCGTACAACCGCCCAGGGTGTCCTGCTACGCGGCCGCGCGGGGGCTAGGCGTCGGCCTGACTGACTTCGATCACCGCGTCCAGCTCGATCAGCTTGGCCTGGTGCTCGTTGGCGTGGTGCTGGCAGAACAGCAACTCGGCACCGGAGGGAAGCGTGGCCCGTACCCGGGCAGCCGCGCCGCAGCGGTCGCAGCGGTCAGCCCTGGTCATCTCCGGGCTAGTCAACGTTGCGTTCATCGGCTCCTCCAAAGGTGCTCAGCGACCCTGCGGGCGATCAAGATATCTCTACTGTCTCAGACGTTCGGGCAGCCAGCGGTGTTCCCGGGTTTCAATGATGTGTCGTGTCTCACCCCGTCAGTGTTGCAGTAGGCGGGTCGTCGTGCAGTCTGGTGGGCATGGGCGACAAGGACCCGGGCCCCGAACCACTCGTCCATCTCTGCGGGCAGCGGGACTGGGACGTGGCCCGCGCGGCGGGGGAGGTACGACCCGAATCGCTGCGCGAGGTGGGATTTGTCCACCTCTCGACTCAGCAGCAGGTGCACCTGCCGGCGAACCGGATCTTCGCCGGCCGGTCCGATCTGGTTCTGCTCTACGTCGACCGCGCCGCGCTGGTTGCACCGCTGCGCTGGGAACCGGGTGTTCCGGGCGATCCCGAGTCGATGCTGTTCCCGCATCTGTACGGCCCGCTGCCGGCCAGTGCGGTGTTGGGCGTCCGGCCGTACCGTCCGGGCCGCGATGGCCGGTTCCCGCACGTTATCCCCAGATCGGGGTAGTGAGACCGAAATCGGCAATCCCGGCTGCCCGGCGCCTGCTATTTTTCGGGTCGTGGGTGTTCCCGGGCAACGTCTGTCCAAGGGCACCCGGAGTCTCACCTGTGTGGTGTCGGCGAGCCGACGCTGTGCAGGTGCGGGAACGCCGGCGTTGATCTCCTCCCCCCTAGGAGCCGGCGGCGTTCCAGTGATGGTGGC
Source organism: Actinobacteria bacterium casp-actino6 (assembly GCA_001510415.1). Classification (GTDB taxonomy): domain Bacteria; phylum Actinomycetota; class Actinomycetes; order Mycobacteriales; family Mycobacteriaceae; genus Mycobacterium. The sequence goes on from LFFF01000082.1 coordinate 3,882, forward strand.
CGGGTGCTGCGCACCGCGCGGAATACCCCCCATTCCGCGATAGGAGCGCGGCGCCCGGTCACCCCTGCATAGGCTCGTCCCTGTGAGCAAGACGCCCAAACTCGGCGTGCTCAACGTCGCCGACGTCCCGTTGCGGGAGGTTTCCGGGCTAGCGCTGAGCAATGGCCGACTGTTCGCGGTCGGGGACCACGATCCGGCATTGTTCACCGCGCCGTTGGAGCCCTTTCCGTTGCGGTGGACGGGTATCGACCTGGGCGGTCTCGGCCTGCCCGATGGTGGCACCCAGTTCGAGGCGGTTCAGCCGCTCGGCGACGGCACTGTCCTGATCCTGCAGGAGCAGCCGGCCCGCGTGCTGCACGTCGACCCGGCTGCCAAAGCTCTGGTGGGCACGGTGATCCTCGAGGTGCCGGAGGACCACCGGTTGTATCAGGCCTGGCTTGGGGATCGGTCCTCTCGCGGAGAGTCACTGATCCTGACCGGACGCGGCCACCTGCTTGTCATCAAGGAAAAGGATCCTCCTGCGATCCTCGAGTTCGGCCCGTCCGGCGACGCTGCGGTCGGCTGGCAGCGAGGGGGTCGGCTCGAGCCGCCGGCGCCCGCGGATGCCACCTTCACCGTGCTGGCCACGTGGTGGCTGGATGAGGGACTCACCAGACGACTGCCCGACATCAGCGATGCGACCGTCGGCCCGGATGGTTGTCTGTACCTGCTGTCGGACCAGGGCAGCGCGATCGCCAGGCTGCCTGATGTCCTGGATCCGCGTGGCGGCGATGTCGGGGCGGGCGCGGTGTGGCGGATCGCGGGTCAGCCGGATAACGCCGAAGGCCTCGTCATCCTGGCCGATGGCACTGTTCTGATAGGCCTGGACACCAAGGGGCCCCGGCGGAATCTGTTGCGCCTGCAACCGATTCCGCTGCGCTCCGATGCCACGTCATAAAGATGTCAGAAATTCGGACGCGGCTAGCGCGCCGGCAGCGCCGAATGCCTCTCAAGCCGGGCTGAAACGACCCGGTGATGGAACGTCCAAGGCGGGAAGATCATGGAATTTTTCGACGTCAGCAATCTGGCATTCGACGCGCTGGCAATGGCCGCGGTGGCACTGCTGCTTGTCATGCTCGCCGTCCTCACCATGCGAGCGGTGGCCCTGCGTGATCGGGCCATGATGGTCGGCAGGGCCGGTCAGCAGGAGGACGCCCGACGGGCCGCGTACGAGCAACGGTGGCGCAACGGCGGGATGCGCAGCGCCTGAGAGACGCCGACTTGGTCGGGGCCCCGGCCCCAGTCAGTCGAGGTAGTCGCGCAAGACCTGCGAACGGCTCGGGTGGCGCAGCTTCGACATGGTCTTGGACTCGATCTGTCGGATCCGCTCGCGGGTGACGCCGTAGACCTGGCCGATCTCGTCGAGGGTGCGCGGCTGGCCGTCGGTGAGGCCGAACCGCAGACGGACCACTCCCGCCTCGCGCTCGGACAGCGTCTCCAGCACCGACTGCAGTTGGTCCTGCAGCAGCGTGAACGACACGGCGTCCACGGCGACGACGGCTTCGGAGTCCTCGATGAAGTCGCCGAGTTGGCTGTCGCCCTCATCGCCGATGGTCTGGTCCAGCGAGATCGGCTCCCGGGCGTACTGCTGGATTTCCAGCACCTTCTCCGGGGTGATGTCCATCTCCTTGGCGAGTTCCTCCGGGGTGGCCTCGCGGCCCAGATCCTGGAGCAGCTCACGCTGGATGCGGCCGAGCTTGTTGATCACCTCGACCATGTGCACCGGGATGCGGATGGTACGGGCCTGGTCGGCCATCGCCCGGGTGATGGCCTGGCGGATCCACCAGGTGGCGTAGGTGGAGAACTTGTAGCCCTTGGTGTAGTCGAACTTCTCCACGGCGCGGATCAGGCCGAGGTTGCCCTCCTGGATGAGGTCCAGAAAAGCCATCCCGCGGCCGGTGTAGCGCTTGGCAAGCGACACCACCAAGCGGAGGTTCGCCTCCAGCAGATGGTTCTTCGCGCGCTCGCCGTCGCGGCAGATCCACTGCATGTCGCGGCGCTGCTGAACGGGTAGCTTCGTGCCGACCTCGGCCAGTTCCGCCATCTTCTGAGTGGCGTAGAGCCCGGCCTCGATGCGCTTGGCCAGTTCGACCTCTTCCTCGGCGTTGAGCAGCGCGACCTTGCCGATCTGCTTGAGGTAGGCGCGCACCGAGTCCGCCGAGGCGGTGAGCTCTGCGTCTTTGCGGGCCTGGCGCAGAGCCTCGGATTCCTCCTCATCCCAGACGAAGTCCCCGGAGGCCTTGTCCTTGTCGGACGGTTCGGAGGATTCCTCGTCGTCGGTGGCCTCCCCCTCGGCGACTGCCGGATCCGCCGGCACGGTGGCCCCGGTCGGCGGCTCTTTGCCCGACGCGGCCTCGACCTCGTCGACGGCCGGTTCAAGATCCGCCAGGTCGACCTCGACCTCCACCACGATGACATCGGCTTCCGGCGTCGCGGATTCGGCGGTGGCCTTTTTGGCCCGGCTGCGCGGGGCCTTGGCCGGTGCCGATTTGGCGGCCTTCGTGGCGGGGGTCTTGGCTGCCGGCGCTTTGGCTGCCGGCGCTTTGGCTGTTTTGGCTTTGGCTGTTGTGGCTTTGGCTGCCGGAGGTTTGGCTGCTGTTGCCTTGGCGGCCTTGGCCGCGGGAGCTTTGGCAGCCTTGGCCGCGGGAGCTTTTGCAGCCTTGGCGGCCTTGGCGGGGGCCTTCCTGGCAGCCTTGGCCGGAGCCTCAGCTGCCGCGTCGGCGGGCTGGGATTTGGCGGGGGCTACCTTCGCCGCCACTTTCGCGAGCATGGTCTTGGCAGCCTTGGCGGGCGTGGTCTTGGCCGCAGCCTTGGTGGTCGCCTTGGCCGGGCTGGCCTTGGCGGCCCGCTTGGCCGGTGCTGTGCCGTTACCTGAAGCCGGGGCCGCCTTCTTGGCGGCCGCTGCGGTGGCGGTGCGCTTGGCCGGCTTCGCGCTTGCCTGGCTTGCCTTGGTCGCTGGCACGTACACCCCTTCGGTCCTGCGGGATCCGGCACGCGCGGACATGCGTCAGCGAGTGTCGGTTATGGAGATTATCGGCGTGATCTGTGGGACCTGCGCCGCTCCTCGGTTGGCGGCCGCCTCCGATCATTGTAACGATACGTGCGGTGTCCGCAGGCCAGCGCGCCTGAGTCAGTGGTTGGAGCGTTCTTCGGCGGCCGCCATCGCAGCCCCGACGATGCCCGCGGTATTGAGCAACTCGGCGGCAACCACGGGAGTCCGGTTCTTCAGCAGCGGGATCCATTTGTCGGACTTCCTGCTGATGCCGCCGCCCGCGATGAACAGATCGGGCCAGATGGCATTCTCGACGGCGACGAGAACTCTGGTGACCTGTTTGGTCCACTTCCGGTAACTCCAGCCGTTGCGCTCCATGACCGATGCGGCGGCCCGGTGTTCGGCCTCCTTGCCGCCGACCTCGATGTGTCCGAATTCGGTGTTGGGCAGCAGCATTCCGTTGTGGATGACAGCTGAGCCGATGCCGGTGCCGAAGGTCAGGAGCACCACGACACCGCTCTGGTTGCGCCCGGCGCCGTAGCGCTGTTCTGCCAGTCCCGCCGCGTCGGCGTCATTGAGCACCGTGACCGGCTGGCCGTCCAGTGCCGCCGCCATCAACTCCGCGGCGTGGGCGCCGATCCAGGAGGAGTCGACGTTGGCGGCGGTCTGGACCACTCCGTTGACCACCACTCCGGGATAGGTGACCCCCAGTGGCCCGGTCCAGCCGAAGTGCCGGACCACCTCGGCGACGGTCCTGCTCACCGCCTCGGGAGTGGCGGGTTGCGGGGTGTCCAGCCGGAACCGCTCGCCGACGAGCCGACCGGTATCGAGATCGACGATGGCGCCCTTGACGCCGCTGCCGCCGACGTCGATGCCGAAGCTCTGGCGCGGGGAGGGAGGCTCGGTCGAGGTCATGGCAGTTCTCCCTGTCATGGGGGGTGGCGGGGCGGTCGGCAACAAACATTAGTGGGTTGCAGGACCCCGGAAGTGCGGATCGTCGGGCCTGTTGTGTTGCGATATCAGCCATGAGTGACAACGGGCCGGTTCGGCTTCGTGCGGTGGCCGAGCAGTTGGTCTCGGAAGCGGCCGATTTCGTGCGCCGCCGCCGGGTCGAGATCATGCACGCCGGGGTCGACGGTGTCGTCGGGGTGCGGGCGAAGAGCAGTCCGACCGACCCGGTGACCCCGGTCGACACCGCGACCGAGCAGTTGGTGCGGGATCGGCTCGCCCGGTTGCGGCCCGGCGAGTCCATCCTCGGGGAGGAGGGCGGCGCGACCCGCGGCGACGGTGCCGTCCGGTGGGTGGTCGACCCGATCGACGGCACGGTCAATTTCCTTTACGGCCTTCCCGCCTACGCGGTGTCGATCGCCGCGCAGATCGACGGCGTGTCGATCGCCGGTGCGGTTGCCGACGTAGCCGGGAACCGGGTGTTCTCGGCCGCTTCAGGGTGCGGCGCGCACGTTAGTGCCGACGGCCGACGGCGGCCGCTGGCATGTAACCGGGTGGCCGATCTGTCGATGGCGCTGCTGGGTACCGGGTTCGGCTATCAGCCCGGCCGGCGTGCCGCGCAAGCGGCGTTGCTGGCGCGGATCTTGCCGCAGGTCCGGGACGTCCGGCGGATCGGCTCGGCGGCGTTGGACCTGTGTCTGGTTGCGGCCGGCGCCCTGGACGCCTACTACGAGCACGGGCTGCACGTATGGGATTGGGCGGCCGGTGCGCTGATTGCCGCCGAGGCCGGCGCGTCGGTCGTGCTGCCCGCGCCGGACGCCTCCGGCGGCGGGGGAGGACTGCTGGTGGCGTCCGCGCCCGGGGTGGCAGCCCAGCTGATCGAGGCGCTGGACCGGAATTCCGGGCTGGACCCGCTGTAGTGGCGGAGGTGGGTGCCCGCTCAGCAGGTCTCGCTGTGGATTTTGGCGATCAGTGCCGAATCGGCCGGTTCGACCGCGCCGGGACGCAGACCCGACAACACGGCGGCGATGTCGTCGCTGTTGGCCAGCGAGGTGAAGTCGGTGCCGATCACCAGGTCCACCGAGTCGTCCTCGCGGTCGTCCTGGTAGAGCTCGACACAGGGGGCCACCAGCCACGCGGCTGCGGCCCCGGAGCGACCATCCTGTCCGAAGCGGATCTGTCCCTGACAGTTCAGCCGGGTTCCGGCGTAAATGGGGTCGTTGGCGGCGGTCGGCGTGGCGAAGCCCAGTTCGCGAAGGGTCCCGGCCACGTCACCGGCCTGGCCGCCCTGGCCGCTGGCATTGAGCACCCGGATCTTGGTGTCGGCCAGCTTCGCCGGAGCAACGTCCACCAGGGACGAGCCGGAGATCCGGTTGCCGAGCTTCGGTGCATCCTGGTCGGTCGCCGCCGGCGGGGCGTTACACGCTGAGACTTCGCCCACGTCGACCGGACGGGTCAGCGCGAGCGCCCACGAGAGGGCGGTCAGTACCGCCAGCACGGCCACCGCAACGATCGCCGGTCGGTAGTTGCGCCGACGGAACGGCTGGCCATCCCTGTCTCTGGTGGACCCTTCGGTGATGTGTGCAACCACGCCTGCACTCTAGAGGTACTCTGCGCGGGGTCGGCACCGGCGGCGTCGGGAGATGACCGCTTGCCAACCGATGTGATGCAAAACACAGACCAACTCTGCGTGAACCGGGCACGAATCGGTTGGCGCAGGCGTTCGACGCTGATACAAAGCTCTGCTGAGGGCCGACGAGGATGGGACGGATGGCTACTGACTACGACGCCCCACGGCGTACCGAGACCGACGAGGCGTCCGAAGACTCGCTCGAAGAGCTCACCGCCCGCCGCAACGAGGCGCAGTCCGCCGCCGTTGACGTGGACGAATCGGAGTCCGCGGAATCCTTCGAGTTGCCGGGTGCCGATCTCTCCGGCGAGGAACTGTCGGTTCGGGTGATCCCCAAGCAGGCCGACGAGTTCACCTGCTCGAGCTGTTTTCTGGTCCATCACCGCAGTCGGCTCGCCAGCGAAAAGAACGGCGAGATGCTGTGTACCGACTGCGCGGTCTGATCGCGTCAGCTTCGCAACGCCGCCAGTAGCAGTTCCGGCTTCCGGCAGCTGATCAGCCAGTACGGTGTCGGATCATCCGGATCGTCGAGGACCACCAGCGCCATCGATCCCACCCAGTTGCGATGCAGGACGAAGGCGGCCGGATCGAGTTGACGGCCCAGTGCCGCCGATTTGGCGCTGCGGGGGACGGCGGCCGAGCGAGTCACTACGGAAGCCGGCAGATGCGCCTCGCCGGCCCATAATTCGGCGTCCGGGCCGGTTTCCACCACGCGTACCTCGACCCGGCTGAGCCAGAGCAGGATGCCGACGGCCGCCGCGCCCAGCACCGCGTAGGGCAGCCACTGCGGCAGCGTCCGAATGCCCATGGTGACTTCGGTGGCCAGCACCGCAGACAGTCCTATGCCGATCGGCCACCACCACCACGGCACCCACAGCCGCTCGCGGTACCGCACGGTTTGCGTGGCGACAGGCGTACCAGACACCCGGCCAAGGGTAGTCTTTGCGTTCGTGCCCACCAGCCTCGCGGTGGTTCGCCTGGACCGCGACCTCCCCATGCCCGCCCGGGCCCACGACGGCGACGCCGGCGTCGATCTGTACAGCGCCGAGGACGTCGAATTGGCACCCGGACGCAGGGCACTTGTTTCCACCGGTATCGCGGTGGCAATCCCACTGGGCATGGTGGGCTTGGTTCATCCGCGCTCCGGTCTGGCTGCGCGGGTCGGACTCTCCATCGTCAACAGTCCCGGCACCATCGATGCCGGGTACCGGGGTGAGATCAGGATCTCGCTGATCAACCTAGATCCCGCGGCGCCGATCATGATCCGGCGCGGCGATCGGATCGCCCAACTGGTGGTTCAGCGGGTGGAACTACCAGAGCTGGTCGAGGTGGCCTCGTTCGACGAGGCCGGGCTGGCTGATACCACCCGTGGTCAGGGCGGCCACGGTTCCTCCGGCGGACATGCGAGTTTGTGATGGCATTCGGCAGACGTAAGCGCGAGCAGAACAGCGGCGCGACCCCTGAGCAGGACCGGGATGTGTCAACGGTCCCCGATGACGGCGTCGGCGACGAGGTGGCAACGGTCACCGACACCTCGCCACCGGCAGTGTCCGCCGGTGACGATGTCGAGGGTCCGTTCGAAATCGAGGACTTCGATAGCCCGGAGGAAGCCACCCTGGGCCGGCTGGATCTTGGTTCGGTGCTGATTCCGATGCCGCCTGGTGGGCAGGTGCAGGTGGAGTTCAACCAGACCGGCGTTCCGAGTGCGATCTGGGTGGTGACCCCCAACGGCCGGTTCACCATCGCCGCCTATGCCGCCCCCAAAACGCCGGGGCTGTGGCGGGAGGTGGCCGGTGAGCTGGCCGATGCGCTGCGCAACGACAACGCCGCGGTATCCATCGAGGATGGCCCGTGGGGGCGTGAGGTGGTCGGCACGGGCGCGGGCGCGGTCCGCTTCATCGGGGTCGACGGTTATCGCTGGATGATCCGCTGCGTGGTCAACGGTGCGCTGGAGACGATGCCCGCTCTGGTGGGGGAGGCGCGGGAAGCCCTGGCGGACACCGTCGTCCGGCGCGATGACACCCCCCTGCCGGTGCGTACACCGTTGCCGGTGCAACTGCCCGAGCAACTGGCCGCGCAGCTGCGTGCCGCCGCGGCCCAGCAGGCGCAACAGGCTCAGGCTCAGCAGGCCATGCTCGCCGCCCAGCAGGCGATGCTCGCCCAGCAGCAACGTCCGCAGCAGGAGCCGCCGCAGGGTCAGCGAACCGAGCCCGGGTCATCGATGCACCAGGTGCGCAGCACGAGCACCAGCACCGGGGGTTGACGGCAGCTCGCCGTTAGTGGATCGCGGCAAGTGCCGCCAGGCACGCCGCCCCGAGCGCCGCCGGTCGCGGCCCGAAATCGTCAAGGTTCAGCACCCGAAGCGCCGCCCGTGGTGCCGCCGCCGCCCATTCGGCGGCCACCGCAGCGGGATGGATCAGGTCATCCGACGCCGCGGCCAGGCCCAGTGGCGCCGGCAGCCGGTGCAATTCGGCGACAGTGGGCGCCGCATACGAGGCCGCCTCATCGAATGCGTCGGGCAGGTCCGGCCACTGCCGCTGCCAGGACCGGGCCAGTTCGTCGGCCAACCATCCGGGGCTCGACAAGCGCATGGCCGCGGTCGCGGCGGCCAGACCGTCGCGACGCAGCGCCGCGGCAGTGTGCCGTGCCGCCACCGCTGCGGGTGCACTGCCGGGCGCCCCGGTCCATGCCGGGAGGGCGGCCAGCACCGCCACGGTGTGTTCCGGATGGGCCAGCGCCCAGTGGGCGGCCACCGCCGCGCCCAAC
>LFFF01000083.1 GCA_001510415.1 Actinobacteria bacterium casp-actino6
CCCGCCGCGTCCGCGGCGGCGAGTTCGTCGACGATTTCCTGCAGGGTGAGCGGGCCGGTGTCGACGATGCGGGCATCCGATGGGCAGAACTCGAGCAGGTCGCTGGGCATGATCGAGCCGGCATACAGGCATACCCTGCAACGCTGCAGCAGCCGCTGGCCGCGCACAGTGATGAGATCGGCCGCACCGGGGCCGGCACCGATGAAGAAAACCGTCACACGGGGCTCATAACGTCGTCACCGTCCACTGCGTGATCGGCATGAGCGGCCGCCAGCCGGTGAACCCGCCGAGTGGCTCGCCGCGATAGTGCTGGAAGCGGCGCAGCTCTCCGCCGAGACGGGAATGCCATTCCACCAGGAGTGCTTCGGACTCCGCGGTGACCGCGTTGGCCACCAGCCGGCCGCCGGCCGGCAACCGGTCGACACACGCCTGCATCAGGTCGCCGCGGGTAAGGCCACCGCCGATGAAGATGACGTCGGGCTGCCCGGCACCGTCGAAGTCCTGCGGTGCCGCACCCCGAATCTCGACATCGGCGCCGAATGACCGCGCATTGGCGCTGACCCGGTCGCGGCGCGCCGCGTTGGCCTCGAAGGCCACTGCGTGACAACCCGGCGCGCTTCGGCACCATTCGACGGCGATGCTTCCCGAGCCGGATCCGACATCCCACAACAGCTCGCCGGGTCGAGGTGACAGTGCAGCCAGAGTCACCGCGCGCACCGTCTGTTTGGTGATCTGGCCGTCGTGACTGAAGACGTCGTCGGGCAGGGCGAGGCCGTCGTGTTCGTCGGGCAGGTAGCGCACGGCGATGACGTTGAGGTCATCGATATCGGTGGGCGGAGCGGCCGCCCATGCATCGGCCGGGCCACCGCGGATGCGCTCCCGTGCCCCGCCGAGTTGCTCGAGGACGGTGAACTCCGAAGCGCCCCGGCCGGTCTCAGTCAGGACGGCCGCCAGCGCTCGGGGGGTACTGGCATCACGGCAGAGCACCACTGCGCGGCCGCCGCGGCGCACCGCGGTGTGCACCGGCGCGGTGACGAGGCTGATGACCTCGGTGTCGTGGGCGGTCCAGCCCATTCGGGCGCAGGCCAGGCTCACCGAGGAGACCTGTGGTAGCACCCGCACCCGCTCGGCGCCGTGCAATCTGATCAGGGTGGCACCGATGCCATGCAGCAGCGGATCGCCACTGGCCACGACGTGAATGTCCTCATCGACGGGTAGATGCTCCAACGCGGGCAGCATCGGCGTGGGCCAGGGATGCCTCGGTGCGGTAACCGTGTCATCGAGCAGATCCAGCTGGCGAGGCGATCCGTAAATGACTGTGGCGCTGCGCAGTTCGAGCCGTGAGCTCTCCGAAAGACCGGCCATGCCGTCGGCGCCGATGCCCACCACGATGCATGTCACCGGAAACCTCTTCGGTTCTTCACTTCGTTCATCACCGGGGCAACCTCCGCCACAGCGGCTGCGGCAGCATCCGCATCCCGAAGAACAGCGGGCGCAACGCCCAGGGCACCCACACCGTGCGACGGCCCCGGGCCAGCGCCCGCGCGGTCGCCTCCGCCACCTGCGCCGGCGTACTGGACAGCGGAGCCGGGTCCATTCCGGCCGTCATCCGGCCGACGACGAACCCCGGGCGCACGATCAGCAGCCGCACGCCGCTGCCGTGCAGCGCGTCGGCCAGACCGCTGGCGAATCCGTCCAGCCCCGCCTTGGCCGATCCGTACACGTAGTTGGCCCGCCGCACCCGGACACCGGCCACCGAGGAGAACACCACCAGCGTGCCTCGCCCGGCGGCCCGCATCGCCGAAGCCAGCACGGTCAGCAGGCTGATCTGGGCGACGTAGTCGGTGTGCACGATGGCCACGGCGTGGGCCGGGTCGACCTCGGCGCGCGACTGCTCGCCCAGCATCCCGAAGGCCAGCACCGCCGTGTCGATCCGGCCGAATTCGGCAAGCAGGTTCTCCACCAGCGAGCCGTGCACACTCAGATCATCGGCGTCGAACTCCATCGTGCGGACCTCCCGGGCACCGGCCGCGCGCACCGCGGAGACCTGCTCATCGAGGCGGTCGGCGCCCCGGGCGGCCAACACCACCGTCGCGGCCGGGGCCAGCCGGATCGCCACCTCGACACCGATTTCGCTGCGGCCGCCGAAGATCACCACGACCGGGCTGGAATTGGCGGCCGTGTCCGCTGTGTCCTCCACGGTTGCGATTATTCACTGCGCTAGCGTGATCACTGATGTCCAACACCACGACCCGCCTGACCAGCGATGCCCTGGAGTTCCTCACCGAGCGACACCTGGCGATGCTGACAACCCTTCGCGCCGACGGCTCCCCGCATGTGGTGGCCGTCGGGTTCACCTTCGATCCCCGGACCCATATCGCTCGGGTGATCACCAGCGACGGCTCGCAGAAGGCGGTCAACGCCGACCGCAGCAATATCGGGGTGCTCTCCCAGGTGGACGGTGCGCGCTGGCTGTCGCTGGAAGGCGTGGCGAGCGTCAACCGTGTTCCAGAGGCCATCCGCGACGCCGAACTGCGCTACGCCCAGCGCTACCGGACGCCCAAGCCGAACCCGAAGCGCGTGGTGATCGAGGTTTTGGTCAAGAGGGTGCTCGGGTCCTCCACCCTGCTCGACCGCAGCACCGATCACTGAGCGCTGCGCCCGCTCAGGGCAGCGGCACCACCGTCAGGTCGTGCGACCGGGTGTTGACCGGCAGCGCTCCGTCGGCGGTGACGATCACGATGTCCTCGATCCGCGCCCCCCACCGGCCAGGCAGGTAGATGCCGGGCTCGACGCTGAACGCCATCCCCTCGGCCAGCGGCTGGTCGTTACCGGCGACGATATAGGGCTCCTCGTGCACCGACAGGCCGATCCCATGGCCGGTGCGGTGCACGAAATACTCCGCCAGCCCGGCCTGCGCCAGCACATCTCGGGCGGCCGCGTCGATCGACTCGGCGCTCACCCCCGGACGCACCGCCGCCACCGCGGCGGCCTGCGCACGCTGCAGCACCGCGTACTGCCCGGCCACCTCCGGATCCGGTTCGCCGAGGCTGTAGGTACGGGTGCAGTCGGAGTTATAGCCCGGCTCGACCGGTCCGCCGATGTCGATGACGACGATGTCACCGGGCCGCAATTCCCGGTCGGAGCATTCGTGGTGCGGATCCGCGCCGTGCGGCCCAGACCCGACAATGACGAAGGCGGCCTCCGAATGACCCTCGGCAACAATGGCATTGGTGATATCGGCGGCGATCTCGGCCTCGGTGCGTCCTGGCCTCAGGAACTGCGGCACCTGAGCGTGCACCCGATCGATGGCCGCACCGGCGGTGCGCAGCGCCTCGATCTCGTGGGCGTCCTTGACCATCCGCAGCGCAGCCAGCACGCCGGTGGCCAGAACCGGCACCACACCGAGTAATTCGGCCAGCGGCAACAGGTGCAGGGCCGGCATCGAATCGGTGACCGCGACGGCGGCCTCAGCACCCCCAAGCGCCTCTCCCACCAGCCGGTAAGGGTTCTCGCCGTCCACCCAGTCCCGGACCACCAGGCCCAGGTCGGCGACCGCCGACTCCCGCAGTGCCGCCAACTCCATCCGCGGCAGCACCACGGTGGACTCTCCGCTGGACGAAATCACCAGGGCGGTCAGCCGCTCGAAGGTCTGGGCCCGCGAACCGGTGAGGTAACGCAGGTCGTAACCCGGAGTGATGACCAGCCCGGCCAGTCCGGCCGCGCGCGCTCCGTTAGCCGCGGCCGCAAGCCGGTGGGCGTAGACCTCACTGCTGAATCGTCCGGCGTTCACGCCGTCACGTTAGCGTGTGGCCATGTCCGTGTTGCTCCTCGACGGCGCCAGTATGTGGTTCCGGTCCTACTTCGGCGTGCCGTCGTCGATCACCTCACCCGATGGGCGGCCGGTCAACGCGCTGCGCGGATTCATCGACAGCGTCGCCACCCTGATCACCCGGGAACGCCCGGACCGACTCGCGGTGTGCCTCGACCTGGACTGGCGCCCGCAGTTCCGGGTCGACCTCATCCCGTCCTACAAAGCGCACCGGGTGGCAGCCGAGGTGGACGATATCGACGGGGATGCTGACGTCGAAGAGGTTCCCGACGATCTCAGCCCGCAGGTCGAGATGATCCTGACGGTGCTCGACGCGTTCGGTATCGCGACCGCCGGCGCGGTGGGTTTCGAGGCCGACGATGTGCTGGGAACGCTGGCTGCCTCCGAATCCCAGGATGCGGTTGTCGTGGTCAGCGGCGATCGCGATCTGCTGCAACTCGTCGCCGATGACCCCGTGCCGGTACGGGTGCTGTATATCGGCCGCGGTCTGTCGAAGGCGACGATGTTCGGCCCGGCCGAGGTTGCCGAACGCTACGGGGTTCCGGCAGACCGCGCCGGTGCGGCCTACGCCGAACTCGCACTACTGCGCGGCGACCCGTCCGACGGGCTACCGGGCGTCCCCGGCGTCGGTGAGAAGACCGCTGCTGCCATGCTGTCGCAATACGGGTCATTGGACAACATCATGGCGGCCGCCCAAGATCCGAAATCGTCCCTGCCCAAGGCGTTTCGGGCCAAGATCCTGGCGGCGGTGGACTACATCGCCGCCGCTGGACCGGTGGTCCTGGTGGCCCGCGACACGCCGGTGCAACTGTCGGGCACGGACGACCGTCTGCCGTTGGTCGCTGCGGATCCGGACCGGGTTGCCGAGCTGGCCCGGGAGTTCGGGATCAGCTCGTCGATCGCACGGCTGCAGAAGGCGCTGGACGGCTTGGCCGGCTGAGGATCACTCCGCAACGCCCAGGACGCTGACGTCGATGCCCGCGCGACGAAGATCGTTGAGAACTCCGTCGCGCAGCGTCCGCTCCGAGGCGGGACATCCCCGGCAGGCGCCGTCCATCGCGACCTGCACGGCATCGTCGGTGAGCGACACGATGCGCAGCCCGCCGCCGTGGGACAACGCGACCTCACCGGTGCCACGGGCGACGATATTGCGCGCCCGGGTCAGCTCATCGACGCCCTCGATCTCCTCGAGGATGGCCGTCCGGCAGGCCGGCGCGAGCGTCGCCCACTCCTCGGCCCCCGGGCACCGGGTGAGCACGGTGTGCTCACCGCGCACCTCGATACGGGCCAGCCGGCCCTGTTCGACCATCGGGGCGAGCGCGCCGGGACAGCCCGCGAGCGAATCCGCCGCCCAGGAGCCGTCCGCCGACCACCCGAGCGCCCCGATCACGAAACGGATGGTGTCGGGATCAGCCGTCCGCTCCGCGTGCAGCCGCAAGTGTCGGGACACGGAGCTACCCGGCCATCATCGTGAAGACGCGGTTGCCGATGAACGCCGCGGCGTAGGCGATGACCAGCAGCCCGAAGAAGGCCGTCAGTGGCCACTTCCAGGAATTCGTCTCGCGGCGCATCACCGCGACGGTGGACATGCACTGCAACGCAAACGCGAAGAACAGCAGGATCGCGGCCACCGTGCCGGCCGAGTAGAGCGGCGTGCCGTCCGCACGGGTCTTGGACTTCAGTGCATCGGAGATACTCTGCTCCTCCTCGCTCTCGGCCGCGCTGATCTGCCCAAGTGTGGACACGAACACCTCGCGGGCCGACAGCGACGACAACACCGCCACATTGATCTCCCAGTTGAAACCGAGGGGGGCGAAGGCCGGCACCATGGCGGTCCCGATCCTGCCCGCAATGCTGTGCTCCATCTGGTAAGAGGCCGCCTGAGGCGGCGCCAGGTCCGCCGGGGCCTCGACGCGGGGAACGTTGAGCAGGACCCACAGCACCGCCGTGGTGGCCAAGATGATGGTGCCTGCCTTGCGGATGAACATCTTGGCCGAATCCCAGGCCTGGATAGCGACCTGTTTGGCACCCGGCACCCGGTAGGGCGGTAGTTCGAGGTAGAACGGCAGGCTGTCGGAGCGCAGCACACTGCGCTTGAGTACTGCGGCCAGCACCATCGCTGACACGGCGCCGAGGAGGTACAGGCCCAACAGCACCAGACCTTGCGCCCGCAACGGGCCGAGAACCGGTGTGTTCGGGACGAAGGCGGCGATCAGCAGGGTGTACACCGGCAGCCGGGCCGAGCAGGTCATCAGCGGCGAGACCAGGATCGTGGCGATCCGGTCCCGCGAGGAGGGAATGGTCCGGGTTGCCATGATGCCGGGGACGGCGCACGCGTAGGAACTCAGCAGGGCGACGAAACTGCGGCCCTCCAGACCCACCGCCCCCATCACCCGGTCCATCACCAGGGCGACCCGGGACATGTATCCGATGTTCTCCAGGAACGAGATCATCACGAAAAGAAGGACGATCTGCGGCACGAAGCCAAGGACCGAGCCCACGCCGCCGATCAGCCCGTCGGAGACGAACCCGGCGAGCAACTCGTTGGACATGCGTGACTTCGCCAGTGCGCCCAGCCACTCGAAGAAGGTGTTGATGGCGTCGGTCAACGGTGCCGCCCAGGCGAAGATCACCTGGAAGAAGGTGACCATGACGAGGGCGAAGATCGCGGTGCCGACACCCGGGTGGAGCAGAATCCGATCGACCCGCTCGGTCCACGGATTGCGTTCGCCGGCAACGTGCACCGCCTGGGCCGTCACGGAGTCGATCCATCCGGCCAGGCCCTCGGGGTCACTCGGAGGCTCCAGAACCGGCCGCGGCCAGCCGGCCGGATTCTCCAGCAGGCCGCGGACGGATTCCACGCCCCGGCCCGAGGTTCCGACGGCGCCGATCACCTCGATGCCCAGGGCGTTGGACAGCGCCGGAATGTTGATACTGCCGCCGCCGGCCTCCACCTCATCGATCATCGTCAGCACGAGAGCCGTGGGCAGGCCCAGCCGCAGCGCCTGACCGACCAGCACCAGCGAACGTTGCAGGGTGGTCGCATCCACTACCAGCAGCAGCGCATCCGGCGGCGGCGCGTCCGGGTTCGCGCCTTCCAGAAGGTCGCTGACCACCTGCTCGTCGGGGCTGACCGGTTCCAGGCTGTAGGTGCCGGGCAGGTCCTCCAGGGCAACCTTGCGATCGGCCAGCCGGACCGTCCCGACCCGCCTTGCCACCGTCACGCCCGGATAGTTCGCGGTCTTGGCCCGAAGGCCGGTCAGCGCATTGAACAAGGTGGTCTTGCCCGCGTTGGGGCTTCCCACCAAGGCAACCCGCTGCAGTGATGCGGACGCCTGAGGTGGCATCAGCCCGCCTGTTTTTCGGGACCGCTCGACGGTTCAACCCGAACGAGCACGCATTCGGATTCGCAACGACGCAGGGCCATCTGATAGCCGCGGAGTCCGAAGACCGCAGGGTCCTGCAGCGGCGCCCGTCGCAACAGACACACCCTGGTGCCCGGCAGGAAGCCGAGGTCGCGCAGCCGACGGCTCTGCGGCTGCGCGGGATACCCCACGATGCCGGCGATGCATCCGACCTGACCCGGCCGGAGATCGCACAGCGGTATTACCTGGGCATCTGCAGATGCAGACTCAACCATGGGCGGCTGCCTTCCAGCGGGGCTCGCGGCACTCAACCGCTCACCTTTGGTAGATAGCTTAGGCTACCCTACCGAACCATGCCAGCGGCCCGGCCCACGTCCGCGCGACTACTTTGGCCGGCCGACCTCGTAGGTGCCCTTGTCGTCCTGAAAGGTCACCGTCACCTGGCGCTTGGTGCCGTCGATGCTGACCTCGCAGTTGAAGGTGTCGCCCTTCTTCACTGTCGGGTTCTCACCGTTATTGCACCTGACGTCCTTGACGTTCTTGGCGCCGTAGCCGTTCGACTCGTCGGTGAGGATCTGCGTCACGCCCTGCTGGGCCTTGGTGACGTCCAGTGTGGTGGTCACGAAGAAGCCGGGCTTCCAGAAACCCATCACCAACACGATGGCGAGCACCAGTGCCGCCAGCACACCGAGCACGGTGCCGGCCGCTCGCATCGACTTCTGCGACGCGTCCTCGGCCCCCGGCTGGGGGTACTGGGGGTATTGCCCGGGCGGGTACTGACCCGGCTGCCCGGGCGGATACTGACCCGGCTGCCCGGACGGCGGGTATTGACCGGGAGGTGGCGGGTACTGCCCGTACTGGGGCGGCGGGCCGTAGGGACCCGGCTGGCCGTACTGGGGCGGCGGTCCGTAGGCGGCCGGGTTGTACTCCGGCGCGGCCCCGTACGCGGGCGCGGCCGGATAACCCGGCGGCACCGGCGGCTGGCCGTACTGCGGATACTGCTGGGGGTAGGCGGGCGGCTGCCAAGCCGGGGCCTCGCTACCCGGCGGCTGCCAGGCCGGAGCCTCCGGGGCGGAGGGCTGGTCTGCGCCGGTGACAGGCTGATCGGGGCCCGATCCCTGCCATGGGTTGGCGTCAGATCCCTGCGGTCCGCTCATCGTCTCTCCTTGGATGCCAGGAGCTCTCGCCCCGAACAGAACGTCTCTAACCGTATCGAATGCATCACCCTACCCGCTGTCAACAGCCACGACGCCGCGCCGGACGTCGTCGATGGCGCGTTTCGCGGCCTTGCGCATACCCGCATCCGGCGACGCGTTTCGCACCTGATCGAGCAGGTCGAGCACTTGGCGGCACCATCGGACGAAGTCGCCGGCCGACAGTGCCGATCCGTTGCCGGTGACGTCCGAAGCCGCCAGCGCGGCGGCCAGGTTGCCGGTGGTCGCCCACCGGTAGACCGCCGGGACGAATCCGGCATCGGGCTCCCGCGAGGGCGCGAGCCGGTGCCGGTTCTCATCGCCGCGCAACTGATCGGACAGCCGCCGGGTCTCGGCCAGCGCGCGCCGGACACCGGTGGTGGGCATCTCGATGACGTGCACCGGGGCCGGCCCGTCACTGCCCCGCGACTCGAAGACCATCGCCGAGAGCACCGCGGCCAGTTCAGCGGACTGCAGTCCCTTCCACACCCCGGTCCGCAGGCATTCGGCCACCAGCAGATCACTCTCGCTGTAGATGCGAGCCAGCAACCGGCCGTCATCGGTGACCCGGGTCTCATCGTCGGCCGGGCCCGCCTCGGCGATATAACCGCGCTCGGTCAACAGCCCGAGGATCCGGTCGAAGGTCCGCGCCAGCGAGTTGGTGGCGGCACTGACCTTGCCGCGGATCTGCTCGTTGTCCCGCTCGACCCGCAGGTAGCGCTCGGCGACCCGGGCCACGGACTCCCGGTCGGCCGAGCGGTGGGCGGGATGGCGGCGCATCTGCTCCCGCAGGGCCAGCAGTTCCGGGTCGACATCGGCCGGCTCATCGGCGCCGCGGCGCCTGCGCGCCGACGGCACGGGCAGTCCCTCAGCTGCCGACAGCAGCGCCGACGCCAGGTCGCGACGCACCCGGGGTTGGCGGTGCTCGACCCGCTTCGGGAGCGTCATCGCGCCGAGCGGCCCCGCGCCGCCCGGATAGTCCGTTGAGGAAATCCTTCCCGCCCAACGATTTTCGGTCAGCACGAGCGGACGCGGATCCTGCGGGTCGCTAGCGGCCTCGAGTACCACCGCCAGTCCTCCCCGGCGGCCCTGGGCGATGGTGATGATGTCCCCTCGTCGCAGCGCGGCCAATGCGTCGGAGGCCACCTGCCGCCGGGCCAGCCGCGAAACCCGCGACTGGGCCCGCTCGCGCTCGGCGATTCTCGCCCGCAGCCGCGCATAGTCGAGGATGGCCGGTTCACCCGTGCCGGTGCGCCGGTTCCAGCCCAGTTCGGCGGCGATCTCGTCGAGCATCTTCTCGCCGCGTTCGACACCGCGGACCAGTCCGACCACCGAACGGTCGGCCTGATACTGCGCGAACGACCGCTCCAAGAGGGCGCGTGCGGCCGCCGGGGTCAGCTGACTGACCAGGTTGATGGTCATGTTGTAGGAGGGGGCGAACGAACTGCGCAGCGGGAAGGTGCGGGTGGAGGCCAGACCGGCGATCTCGGCGGGCTCGGCGGTGGAATCCTGCGGATTCCAGATCACCACGGCATGACCCTCGACGTCGATACCGCGGCGCCCGGCCCGGCCGGTCAGCTGGGTGTACTCCCCCGGCGTCAGCGGCAGGTGCTGCTCACCGTTGAACTTGACCAGCTTCTCCAGCACCACCGTGCGGGCCGGCATATTGATCCCCAGCGCCAGCGTCTCGGTGGCGAACACCGCCTTGATCAGTCCGGCGGTGAACAGTTCCTCCACCGTGTGCCGGAACACGGGAAGCATTCCGGCATGGTGGGCGGCCAGCCCGCGCAGCAGACCCTCCCGCCACTCGTAGTACTCCAGCACCGCCAGGTCCGCATCGGCCAGATCCCCGCACCGGCGGTCGATCACCTCGGCGATACGGGCCCGGTCGACCTCACCGGTCAGCCGTAGCGGACTGCGCAGGCATTGCTTCACCGCAGCGTCGCAGCCGGCCCGGGAGAAGATGAACGCGATCGCCGGCAGGAGTCCCTCCCGGTCCAGCGTGGCGATGACATCTGGCCGCGACGGGGGGCGGTTCAACCTCGCTCCGCCGCCCCGCGGACCGTCCCGGCGTCCGTGCCGGCGGGGTTGCCAGTCGGTCAGCCGGTCGGCTTCGCGACGGTTGGCGATATGCCGGGTCAGTTCGGGGTCGACGCGGTGTTGCCGGCCCGGGCCATCGGTATGGCTGTCGTAATCGAACAGGTCGAACAGCCGCTTGCCCACCAGCATGTGCTGCCACAGCGGCACCGGGCGGTGCTCGTCGACCACCACCGTGGTGTCGCCGCGTACGGTCTTGATCCAGCCACCGAACTCCTCGGCGTTGCTGACCGTCGCCGAGAGGCTGACCAGCCGAACATCCTCGGCCAGATGCAGAATGACCTCCTCCCACACCGCACCGCGCATCCGGTCGGCGAGGAAGTGCACCTCGTCCATGACGACGTAGGCCAGCGCACGCAACGTGTCAGACCCGGCGTAGAGCATGTTGCGCAACACTTCGGTGGTCATCACCACCACCGGGGCGTCACCGTTGATCGACTGGTCGCCGGTCAGCAGTCCGATCCGTTCGGATCCGTAACGGCGGACCAGATCGCTGTACTTCTGGTTGCTCAGCGCCTTGATCGGAGTGGTGTAGAAACATTTCTGGCCCGCCGCGAGCGCCAGATGGACGGCGAACTCCCCCACCACGGTCTTGCCGGCACCGGTCGGTGCGCACACCAGCACCCCGTGCCCGCGTTCGAGGGCGTGGCAGGCGCGAACCTGGAAGGGGTCGAGCCGGAACGCGAGTTGTCCGGCGAAGTCAGCCAGTTGCGAGCCCGGGTCGGGTCCCGGATCAGGTGACGTCGTCATGCTCGGGGCCGATGCGGGCCGGTGCGGCCACCGGGGTGGCCGGCTCGACCGGCGCGGGCTGGTCGTCGGGAATATCGATCCTGGCTTCCCGTTTGGCCTTGCGCCGATCGTGCAGGCGCGCGATCTGGATGGCGAACTCCAGCAGGACCGTCAGTGCCAGTCCGAGCGCGAGCATCGAGAACGGGTCGGACCCGGGCGTGGCGACCGCGGCGAAGGCGAAGACTCCGAAGATCAGGCCACGCCGCCACGCCTTGAGCTTCTCGTAGCTCAGTACGCCGATCACGTTGAGCATCACGATCAGCAGCGGGAACTCGAACCCGACCCCGAAAACCAGCAGCAGGTTTATCAGGAAGCCGAAATAGCGATCACCGGACAACGCGGTGACCTGGACATCGCTGCCGACGGTGAGCAGGAAATGCAAGGCCTTGGCCAGCACCACGTAGGCCAGGACCGCACCGGCAACGAACAGTGTCGCGGCCGAGGCGACGAAGACGAAGGCGAAGCGACGTTCGTTTCGGTAGAGGCCCGGGGTGATGAAGGACCAGAGTTGGTGCAGCCAGATCGGGCATGCCAGCACGATGCCCGCAGTGAGCCCGACCTTGAGGCGCAGCATGAACTGATCGAAGGGGGCCGTGGCCAGCAACCGGCATCCGCCGTCGGGGCTGATCTCGGCACGCGCCGAGGCCGGCAGCGAGCAGTACGGGTGACGCAGCAACTCGCCGAGACTGTCCATCCCGAAGAACGAGTGGCTGTACCAGAGGAAGCCGATGATCGTGGTCAGCGCCACCGCACCCACCGAGATCAGCAGCCGGGTCCGCAGTTCCCGCACATGCTCGACCAGCGGCATGGTGCCGTCCGGGTTCACGCGACTGCGGCGCTGCCGCGGGTCGAGACGGGACAGGAATTTAGGCGTGCGCACGACAGTCACCTGGCGGCGCCTGGGCGCCGGTTCTACCCGCCGGCTCAGG
>LFFF01000084.1 GCA_001510415.1 Actinobacteria bacterium casp-actino6
ACTGACGACCGGAAAAGCTATCCGCGCACACGTACTGACCTCCTACGAGAACCACCTGGGGGTAACGCTGGCTGCGCGGTGAAGTGGCCACCGACAGCGAGGCCGCGGAAAAGAAGCGATCCGGTTTTGGTAGCGAGATCGACCGACTGTGCCGGCATCAAGCCCACCTCCCCCATCGCACTCCTTGCGACAAACGTCGTCTGCGTTGGGTACCACGGTTTCGCTACTCATTAGGCCAGTTCGGCGTAATTTTCGGCATCCGGTCATACCGGCCGGTCCGGCTTGGTCGAAGGCTCGCGCATCAACTTACCGGCGGAGCTGTTTGGTCTGACTTATGGCAGGGAGCGATCCGCCGGGGTTCCAATCCGGTCAACACCCATTTGTCGCACCTTCGCGGACTTCAGCCCGGCGCGGGCACCCAACGCTGCCCACGGCCGCACCAAAAGCTGATGAACATGGCGCTGCCTGTGACATCATCTTTTCCGGGCTGGGGTTTGGCGGCAGCACTCGGTTTCTCGGTCTGCCGTCTCGTTCGACATACCGCTAGCAGGTGGTCATTCGGCATGTCACGAGGATGGTGACGAGCTCCCCCATCGACTGGCCGTACCCCCTCCCGAGGAATCTGACCGGTTCTGGGGTGGGGAGCCTTTGCCATGAACGACACGTCGATCGCCGCTACGCGGGTGGCGATCGTCGATGAGCACGAAGTCGTACGGGCCGGCCTGGAGTCCTGGATCGAGTCCCAACAGCCGGATTTGATCCCGGTCGGCAGCTTCGCCCGGCCGACCGAATTACTGGCCTGGCTCCCCGGCGCTCCGGGGCTCGAGGTCGTGGTGACCGAGATCCGGGAGAACGGACAGGCCGCGGACCTCGACGGCCTCCGAGTGCTCTGCGCGGCTGGTCCGGCGGTGATCGTCCACTCCATGGTGGACTCCGACGAACTGATCCTCTGCAGCCTCGATGCGGGCGCGGCGACCTTCGTGGCCAAAACCGACGGCCGGGATCATCTCATCAAAGCCGTCCACTCGGTCGGCAACGGCGAGCGGTATGTGGCCCCACGCATGGCGGCCGCCCTGCACCACAGCCTTTCCATGGGTCGACTGAGTCTTTCCGAACGCGAACGGCAGGTTCTGGTGGCCTGGTTCGGGACAGAGAGCAAGGATCATGTCGGGGACCTTCTGCACATCGCGCCGGCGACGGTCAGGACCCATCTGCAGCGGGTGCGCGCCAAGTACGCCGGCGTCGGTCGTCCGGCCCCCACCAAATCCGCCCTGCTGGCCAGGGCGATCGAGGACGGAATCATCGGATTGAGTGACCTCGGCTCCTACGGCCAGCCGGGATGAGCGTCGCTATCGCCGCGGCGCTGTCGGCCGTACGGAGGAATCTCCCAATGTTCGCCTGCAATAGCCCCTCGAATGCGGCCACGATTGCCCTCGGGTCATCAGAGGGGTCGTGAGTGCATTCCGAGTCGCAGTGGCGCTCCCGCGCCTACCGCAAAGGCTTACGCCTGGTGAAGTACAAGCAGGCGTCGTCGGCCTACCAGCAGTTCGGTCCGTACGCGCTTTTTAACCTGCCGACCAACACGCTCATGGCGGTGCGCCTGGACGCCGAATCGGTCGAACGCGCGCTGTATTCCACTGAGGAACAGCACTCGCGCTAGACGCGGCAAACCCGGCACCGCTGGCGTGGCAACTCCATCGGGCGGGCCGCCGCGGCCACAATGAACCCGGTTGTACCCGAATCAAGAAAGCCGGAGATTGTGCCTGTCGCGGATACCGACGCGCGTCGTGCCGTGCGACGGGCCCGGCCACGGCGACCCGGCCCCGACTTCCGCCCGGACATCGAGGGCCTGCGCGCGGTGGCGGTGCTTACCGTCATCGCCTTCCACGCCGGTGCGATCGGCGGCGGATTCATCGGCGTCGACGTCTTCTTCGTCATCTCCGGCTTCCTGATCACCCGCCTGTTGTTGACCGAACTGGCCGGCACCGGCCGGATCAACCTCACCCGGTTCTACGCTGCCCGGGCCCGCCGCCTGTTGCCCGCCGCGGCCACTGTGCTGGTGGCAACGGCGGCCGCGACCGTGGCACTGCTGCCGCCCTTGCAGGCGCGATCGGCTCTCAACGACGGCCTGGCCAGCGCGCTCTACGGCGGCAACTACCGGTTCGCGGCAACCGGTACTGACTACCTGTCACACAGTGCGCCGTCGCCGTTCCAGCACTATTGGTCGCTCGGTGTCGAAGAGCAGTTCTATCTGCTGTGGCCGATGCTGCTGCTGACCGCCGGATTGTTGTGGGGCCGCCGCCGGCGTCAGCCGTCGACGGTTGCCTACCTGGTGCTGCTCATGGTCGTCGGCGCCGCCTCACTGGCCCTGTCGCTGTCATGGACGCACACCTGGCCGTCGTGGGCGTTCTTCTCGCTGCCTACCCGGGCGTGGGAACTGGCCGCCGGTGGACTGGTCGCGGTGTCGGCCCCGCTGTGGCGCCGGCTGCCAGCCGGATTCGCGGCGATCGCCGGGTTCAGCGGCCTCGGGGTGATCGGTTGGGCCGCAACCCATATCGACGACCGCACCCCCTACCCCGGCACCGCCGCGATACTGCCGGTCCTGGGCTCAGCATTGGTGATCGTGGCCGGCTGCGCGACACCGACCACGGGAGCGGGCCGCTGGTTGTCATTGCCGCCGATGCGGGCGGTCGGCCGGCTGTCGTATTCCTGGTACCTGTGGCACTGGCCGCTGTTGCTGTTCGCGCCAATAGTGGCCGGGCATCCGCTCGGCTGGCCCGGCCGACTGGCAGCAGTGGCCGCGTCATTCCTGCTGGCGGTGTTGACGCTGCGCTATGTCGAGCGTCCGATCCGCTACGCGCGGCCGCTGCGCCGATCGGCGGGGCTTAGCCTGGTGCTGGGCAGTGCCGTCACCGCGGTCGCGGTCAGCGCAGCGCTGATCCTGCCGCTGGTCGTGCCGGTTCCGGCCGGCCGCAGCCATCCGGCCGCCGCGGCGGTGGTGCACTCCGCAGCGCAGCCGAACCCGGCCCCCGCCGATCCACTGGCGAGCACGTTGGCAGCGGCCCGGAAGGCCGTCGACGCCTCGGCGAGACATGCTCCGCTGCCCGCCGACCTGTCCCCCGCACTCGGCGCGGCCCCCGGCGACAAGCCGGAGGTTTTCCTGGACGGGTGCGTGCGGTCGTGGCTGGAGGTCGGGGTGCCGGACTGCGTCTCCGGCGACCCGTCCGCGCCGACCACGGTGGCCCTGGTGGGGGATTCGCATGCCGCGATGTGGCAGCCGGCGCTGGAACCCGTTGCCCGCCAGAACCACTGGCGGCTGGTGACGCTGGCGAAGGTCACCTGTCCGCTGCAGGACATCCCGATTACCAGTCCCTACCTGGGCCGCACCTATTCCGAGTGCGAACAATGGCGCGAACAGGCGCTGAGCCGGCTGGCTAGCGAGCGCCCGAGGTTGGTGATCCTGAGCATGTCGCGGCGCTACGGAGCCGACTTTGGCTTCACCAGCTACGACCCGACGTGGATCGCGAGCCTGACCGACCTCGTCGCCGACCTTCGGGCGGCCACCGGGGGACGGGTTCTGGTCCTCGGGCCGGTCCCCGACCCGCGGGCGAACGTGCCGGTGTGCCTGTCAGCGCATCCTGACGACATTCTCGCCTGCTCCCCGGACCGCACACCGGGACTAAACACCGCCGGGATCACCGCCGAATCACGGGCTACCGGCGACGGCGGCGGTCAGTACGCCGATCTGTCGGCGCTGTTCTGCGCTGCCGGTGTCTGTCCGGTGGTGGTGGGCAACGATCTGGTGTTCCGCGACGACAACCATCTGACGGTCTCCTATTCGCGCACCCTGGCACCGGTGCTGGGGATGATCGCCGAGCAGGCGATCGCCCCGCGTAGCTGAACCCGCTGTTAGCCTCGGATCCCGTGGCGGATCCGATCCTGTACGACGTAGCCGAGCGAGTCGCGCTGATCACGGTCAACGACCCGGATCGGCGCAACGCGGTCACCGAGGTCACCTCCGAACTGCTGAGCGACGCAGTGCAGCGTGCCGAATCCGACCCGGAGGTGCATGCCGTCGTCGTGACCGGTGCGGGCAAGGCGTTCTGTGCCGGTGCCGACCTCTCGGCGCTGGGCGCGGCGGCGACCGAGGGATTGGAACGCCTGTATGCGGGTTTCATGGCCCTTGGCCGCTGCGCGCTGCCCACCATCGCCGCGGTCAACGGTGCCGCGGTCGGCGCGGGGATGAATCTCGCGCTGGCCGCCGACGTGCGCATCGCCGGGCCGCACGCGATGTTCGACCCGCGCTTTCAGAAACTCGGCATCCATCCCGGCGGCGGTGCCACCTGGATGCTGAACCGCGCGGTCGGACCCCAGGTCGCCCGCGCCGCCCTGCTGTTCGGGATGCGTTTCGACGCCGAGACCGCGGTGCGCCACGGTCTGGCGCTCAAGGTGGCCGACGATCCCGTCGCCGCTGCCCTGGAACTCGCGGCCGGTCCCGCGGCGGCCCCGCGTGATGTGGTGCTGGCCACCAAGGCCTCGATGCGGGCCACCGCGATCCCGGGCTTTAACGATGCCGACCACCATGAGGCCGCCAAGAACATCGAGTTGGGGCCGCAGGCGGTCTCGGTGGAATCCCCGGAGTTCAAGGCGCGCCTGGCTGCCGCCCGCCAGCGCTGATCAGCCGACCCCTAAGAACGCAACGCGGCGTTGCTCGCCCTGTAGTGTTTGTGATATCCGCCACATCTGACAAGGCCGCTTCCAAAGACCGCCAGGAGCCCTGATGCGCCCCTCGACCCGCACCGGTCAATTCCAGCCCGCCGCCCGCTACGGCAGGTTCGTCGGCCGGGTCGGCGCGCTGGCACTCTTCCTCGGCGTCGGAACCGCGCTGGGCATGCCGGCCGCATCCGCCGAGGGCGACGACTCGTCTCGGTCGGGGCCCGCTTCCAGGTCCGCGACAAGTTCATCGGCAAGTTCGTCGCCGCACTCAGCCAGGGGACCATCGGCGCGCCCTGCCCGCGCCACCCGCGGCACCGCCCACCGGGCCGCCACAGCACCACAGTCACTGGCCAGCGCATCGCGGGGGGCCGGCATCACCTCCTGGGCCAAAGGCGCTCCGAAGGCCCCCGTCGCCTCGCCGGCGTCGTTGGCGGCCGCGGCGTACACCCGCCGTCCGGCCGCGGTGACTCCCCGCCGCCAATCCGCGGCCGTCCCCATCGACGCCGAACTCGCCGCCGAACCCGCCGCCGGCGGACTCCCGACACCGGTCGGTGCCGCGACACCCGTCAGCGCGGTGAGCGCCGCGCAGGCCGAACTGAGCAATCAGGTCAGCCCACTGGGTACCCCGGTGCAGATCGCCCGTGAGCGCGTCGCCATGCGCACGGCCGCATCTCTGCCGGTGACGCTGATGAAGTTCGTTCTGCGGCAGGGCTTCCTGGCCGCCGGTAATCAGCAGTTCGCGCTCGTCGGTGGAGTCGACGCGGCGAACCTGCAGGCCCTCGACAACGCGGTCGACGAATACGCGCTGGCGTCGGCGTTCTCCCAGCAGATCCTCAATCCGATGGATCCCGCGGTGGTCACCCAGGTCGCTCCGCCGCACAGTTGGTATGGACTCGATGTGGCCGGTTCGCGCCTGCTGTACGACAACCCCGACACCATCTATCGCTTCATACCGGTGAACAAGACCGCCGAGTACGTGATCACCGGCCGGCTCTTTGAGGGCATCCCGTCCGACACCACCTTCAGCGTGCTGGAGGGCACCGCTGGCACGACATCGACGATCCTGACCCTTGATGACCTCGACATCAGTCCTGACGGCTCGTTCGTGATCACCGTCAGTGGCGCCGCAGCGACTCCCGGGCAGCGAAACCATCTCCAGCTGACGTCAAGCTCTACCCTGGTCGCGGCGCGAAACACCCTGGGCGACTGGGCTGTCGAGGACCCGATGGGGCTTGAGGTGCAGCGGGTCGGCGGACCGCCCAACAGCCTGTTCGCCCAACTCGGCGGTTTCGTGCTGCTGGGTTCACTGGTCAACGACAACCCTCTGCTGGCCTCGCTGGCGTCGCTGATACCGCCACTGGGTATCGCCGAGGCGCCGATTGTGCGGGGAACGCTGACCGCGCTGCTGATGATCGTGCGGGGAAGCAACCAGCAGGCCAAGTACATGGCGTTGGCCACCACCGACCCCGTCACCGGACAACTCAGAGCACCCAACGTGATGACACAACCGGCCAGCAACGCCGAGTTCCTGGCCAACCAGTTGCAGAGCAACGGTTACTTCCAACTCGCCGAAGACGAGGCGCTGATCCTGACCATCGACCCGGCCAGTGCCGGGTTCTTCACGGTTCCGGTCTACAACGACTGGACGATCACCGACGACTACTGGAACCAGCAGACGAGTCTGAACAACGATCAGTCCATCGCCAATCTCGACGGCACCTTCACCATTGTGGTGTCGCCAACCGATCCGCTGGTGGCGAATTGGCTGTCGACCGGCGGGCTGAACCAGGGCATCATCTCGATGCGGTTCCAGAACCTCGACCCCGACTCGCCGGACACCCCGACAGTCACCTCACAGGTGGTCAAGATCTCCGACCTCGGCGATTACCTGCCGGAGGGCACAGTGTTCGTCACGCCCGAGCAACGAGCCACGCAACTGGCGGTGCGCAAGGCTGGCTTCGACAAGCGCTGGGCGCCGTACCCGCAGCCATGAACCCCGGCCATCAGCCGCGGTCTGCGCGGTGACCCAACCGGCCCTACCCCTGCTGCTGCGGCTTAGCCCAGACCGATCTCGCGGGCGATGAGCATCAGCTGGACTTCCGATGTGCCCTCGCCGATCTCGAGGATCTTGCTGTCCCGGTAGTGCCGTGCGACCGGGTATTCATTCATGAATCCGTAGCCGCCGTGGATCTGGGTGGCGTCGCGGGCGTTGTCCATCGCGGCTTCGCTGGCAACGAGTTTGGCGATCGCGGCCTGCTTCTTGAACGGCTTGCCGGCCAGCATCAGCGCGGCCGCGTCATAGTAGGCGGTCCGGGCGGCGTGCGCGCGGGCCTCCATCCGGGCGATCTTGAACTCGATCGCCTGATAGCGGCCGATCGCTTGCCCGAACGCGGTGCGCTCGCCCGCGTACTTGACGCACTCGTCCACACACCCCTGTGCGGCACCGACCGCCAGTGCGGCGATGGCGATCCGGCCTTCATCGAGGATCTGCAGAAAGTTGGCGTAACCGCGGCCGCGCTCGCCGAGCAGGTTCTGCTCGGGCACCCGGACATCGGCGAAAGACAGCGGGTGGGTGTCGGAGGCGTTCCAGCCGACCTTGTCGTAGGCAGGCTCCACGGTGAAACCCATTGCTGGAACGGGGATCAGGATGGCTGAGATCTCGCGACGCTCACCGACGGTGCCGGTAACGGCGGTGACGGTGACCAACTTGGTGATGTCGGTGCCGGAGTTGGTGATGAACTGCTTGGACCCGTTGATCACCCAGTGCCCGTCGTCCAGACGCGCGGTGGTCCTGGTCGCTCCGGCATCGGTACCGCCACCGGCCTCGGTAAGACCGAAGGCACCCAGGGCGCGCCCACTGGTCAGCAGCGGCAACCATTCCTGCTTCTGAGCCTCAGTGCCGAACCGGTAGACCGGCATCGCCCCCAGCGACACCCCGCCCTCCAGGGTGATTGCCACGCTCTGATCGACCTTGGCGAGTTCCTCCAGCGCGAGACACAGCGCGAAGTAGTCCCCACCCATCCCGCCGTACTCCTCAGGAAACGGCAGCCCGAACAGGCCCATCTCGGCCATCCCGGCGACCACCTCGTAGGGGAAGGAGTGTTCGGCATCGTGTTTGGCCGATACCGGAGCGACGACTTCCCGGGCGAAGTCGCGCACTGTCTTGGCCAGCTGCTGGTATTCATCGGGTAGTGCTGCAGTGCAAAGAAATTCAGTCATTTTTCGATTCTTCCGACGGTGCGATTATTCGTGCCAGCCGCTGGCCGACCTTGACCTGATCGCCGATCGCGACGAGCAGTTCGACCACCCCGGCGACCGGGGAGCGCAGCGAGTGCTCCATCTTCATCGCCTCGACGGCGACGACGACGGTCCCGGGCTCGACGGAGTCGCCATCGGCCACCCCCACAGCGACCACCGATCCCGGCATCGGGCTGGTGAGTTCGGCGTCGCCGCCGTGTTCGTCCCCGGGCCGTACCGGTGCCTCCCGCACCTCTTCGACAGCCACCGTCCGACCGTTCCCGGCCAGCCAGACCATGTGGTCGGCCACCGCGACGGCGTAGGCGTGGCGGACGCCGTCGAGGGTGAGCGAGAGCGTCGGTGGCGCCCAGTGCGCGACGAGTTCCCGGCCGGGCCCGTCCTCGATTCGGACCTGCGCACCGCGGGGACACCCGATGATGTGGACGTGTTCGGCCCGGGCCCCGCACCGCAAACGGATACTGGTCGGCGCGGGCGCACCGATCCGCCATCCCGACGGCACCTCCCACAGATCCGCCGGGGCGCCGGGCCACCGCTTCAACCAGAGCAGCGCCGCCGCGCCGATGAGGGCCTCGTCGCCGGGTTCGGCGGGCCGGTACTCCAACTGTTCGAGCAGACCCGTGTCCAGTCGCCCGG
Source organism: Actinobacteria bacterium casp-actino6 (assembly GCA_001510415.1). Lineage (GTDB taxonomy): Bacteria > Actinomycetota > Actinomycetes > Mycobacteriales > Mycobacteriaceae > Mycobacterium. The sequence goes on from LFFF01000084.1 coordinate 8,608, forward strand.
CCGAGACATCGTCATCGGACAACACGAAACGCAGGAAGTCGACGTTGGTGCCCACCCCGAGCACGGCGGTGTCGGCCAGCGCGCGGTCCAGGCCGCGCAGCGCGGTGGCGCGGTCGGGCCCGTGGGCGATGACCTTGGCCAGCATCGGGTCGTAGTCACTACCGACGGTCATCCCGACGGACAACCCCGAGTCCACCCGGATGCCGGGGCCATCGGGTTCGGTCAGCCCCAGCACCGGGCCGCCGGTCGGCAGGAAGCCGGCTGCGGGGTCCTCGGCGTACACCCGGGCCTCGATCGCATGGCCGCTCATGGCGATCTCGTCCTGGCCGACTGCCAGTCGCTCCCCCGCGGCGATGCGGACCTGCCATTCGACGAGATCCCATCCGGTGACCATCTCGGTGACCGGATGTTCCACCTGCAGGCGGGTATTCATCTCCATGAAGAAGAACTCGTCGGGGCGGTCGGCGGAGACGATGAACTCGACCGTGCCGGCGCCGACATAGTCGACGCTGCGCGCGGTGTCACACGCGGCGGCGCCGATTCGGGCCCGCGTTTCGGCATCGAGCAGCGGCGAGGGGGCCTCCTCGATGACCTTCTGATGCCTGCGTTGCAGGCTGCACTCCCGCTCGCCGAGGTGGATGACCGAGCCGTGAGCATCGGCGAGCACCTGCACCTCGATATGGCGGGGGCGCAACACGAAACGCTCGAGGAACAGGGTGTCATCTCCGAACGCGGAGCCGGCCTCGCGGCGTGACGCCGACAGTGCGGCCGGGAGGTCGGCCGGATCGTCGACCCGACGCATCCCCTTACCGCCGCCGCCGGCAGACGGCTTGACCAGAACCGGAAAGCCGATGCCCGGCGCGGCGGCGAGCAGTGCCTCGTCGGACAGTCCAGGCTCGGCGATACCGGGTACCACCGGCACGCCGAACGCCGATACCGCCGCCTTGGCGGCGATCTTGTCTCCCATGGTGGCGATCGCCCGCTCAGGCGGGCCGATGAACACCACCCCGGCGTCCCCTAGCGCGGCGGCGAAAGCGGAGTTCTCCGAGAGGAATCCATAGCCCGGATGCACGGCCTGCGCGCCGGTACGCACCGCGGCGGCGACCACCGAACCGATATCGAGATAGCTCTGCCGGGCCGGCGGCGGGCCGATGCGCACGGCCACGTCGGCCTCGGCGACATGCCGGGCACCGGCGTCGGCGTCGCTGTAGACGGCCACCGTCCGGATGCCCATCGCCCTGAGCGTGCGGATGACCCGGACCGCGATCTCGCCGCGGTTGGCCACCAGAACGGTGTCGAAAAGTCCTGTGCTCATGTTTCCCTACATCCGAAAGACACCGTAGGAGACCGGCTCGACGGGAACTCCCGCGCACACCGAGAGCGCAAGTCCCAGAACCGTTCTGGTGTCGGCGGGGTCGATCACCCCGTCATCCCACAGCCTCGCCGTGGAGTAGTACGGGTTGCCCTGCTGCTCGTACTGCGCACGGATCGGAGCCTTGAAGGCGTCCTCGTCCTCCGGGCTCATCTCGCCGCGCACGGTGGCCAGCACCGCGGCGGCCTGCTCGCCGCCCATCACCGAGATGCGGGCGTTGGGCCACATCCAGAGGAACCGCGGCGAGTAGGCCCGTCCGCACATCGAGTAGTTACCCGCGCCATGGGATCCGCCGATGACGACGGTGAGCTTCGGCACCCGGGCGCAGGCCACCGCGGTCACCATCTTGGCGCCGTGTTTGGCGATCCCGTCGGCCTCGTAGTCACGGCCGACCATGAAGCCGGTGATGTTCTGCAGGAACAGCAGCGGCACCATGCGCTTATCGCACAGCTGGATGAAATGCGCTCCCTTGACCGCCGATTCGCCGAACAGCACGCCGTTGTTGGCGACGATGCCGACGGGATGGCCGTGGATATGGGCGAAGCCGGTCACCAGGGTGGTGCCGTAATTGGCCTTGAATTCGTCGAACTCACCGCCGTCGACGATGCGGGTGATCACCTCGTGGACGTCGTAGGGCACCTTCGCATCCACCGGGACGACGTCATAGAGCTCATGCTGATCGGCGATCGGGTCGACGGTGGGCCGCACCTCCCACGACGGTGCGCTGCGCGGCCCGAGGGTGCCGACGATGCGACGGACGATCGCCAGCGCGTCGCGATCGTCACTGGCGAGATGGTCGGTGACCCCGGATGTCCGGGAGTGCAGATCGCCGCCACCGAGTTCCTCGGCGGTCACCACCTCACCGGTCGCGGCTTTCACCAGGGGCGGCCCACCCAGGAAGATGGTGCCCTGATTGCGCACGATCACCGCTTCGTCGCTCATCGCCGGAACGTAGGCGCCGCCGGCGGTGCACGAGCCGAGCACCGCCGCGATCTGGGCGATACCGGCGGCGCTCATGGTGGCCTGGTTGTAGAAGATCCGGCCGAAGTGGTCCCGATCGGGGAACACCTCGTCCTGGCGGGGCAGAAACGCCCCCCCGGAATCCACCAGATAGATGCACGGCAGCCGGTTCTGCGCGGCGATCTCCTGGGCGCGCAGGTGCTTCTTGACCGAAAGTGGGTAGTAGGTGCCGCCTTTGACGGTGGCGTCGTTGGCGACGATCATGCATTCCCGGCCGGATACCCGGCCGATTCCGGCGATGATCCCGGCCGCCGGGCACTCGTCGTCGTACATGCCGTCGGCGGCCAGCGGAGCGATCTCCAGCAACGGGCTGCCCGGGTCCAGCAGCCCGTCGACCCGATCACGCGGAAGCAGCTTGCCGCGCTCGACGTGACGGTCCCTGGAGCGCTGCGGTCCGCCGAGGGCCGCGGCGGCCAGCTTCTCGCGAAGCCGGTCCACCAGCTGCAGGTGGGCCTCGCGGTTGGCGGCGGGTGATGCCGCGGGGGATGTCATGGACTCACCTTTGGTTAATGGCGACTAACCGATGTTAGGTTAGTGAAGATTAACGCACCAGGTGCGGCCGGCACTCCGGAGGGTCCATTGACAGCGCTCACCAGCCGCGGCAGGCAGAAGTCCGACCGCCGCTCACAACTGCTGACCGCAGCCGAGCATCTGATTGCCGAGCGCGGATTCCTCGCGGTACGCCTGGAGGACATCGGGGCGGCCGCCGGGGTCAGCGGGCCCGCCATCTACCGGCATTTCACCGGCAAGGAGGCACTGCTGGTCGAATTGCTGACCGGCGTGAGCACCAGGTTGCTCGAGGGCGGACAGGCCGTGGTCGCGCAGGCAACCGGTGCGTCCGCCGCACTGGACGGGCTCGTCGAGTTCCACCTGGATTTCGCGCTCGGGGAACCCGATCTGATCCGGATCCAGGACCGCGACCTGGCGAACCTTCCGGCAGCGGCACAACGTCAGGTGCGCCGGGCCCAACGGCGCTACGTGGAGATCTGGGTCGGCGTGCTGCGCGAGGTGTATCCGAGTCTGGACGAGGACCGCGCCAGGGTGATGGCGCATGCCGCCTTCGGGCTGATGAATTCCACCCCGCACAGCCTGCGCCGGCCCCGGACCGCATCACCCGAGCAATCGCGTGCGGTGCTGCGGGCGATGACGATGGCC
>LFFF01000085.1 GCA_001510415.1 Actinobacteria bacterium casp-actino6
CCCCGATCGGCCAGCAGCAGCATCCCGGCCTCGAGCCGGCCGAGCAGATCGGCTGCCAGTTCCCGTTCCGAGCGTGCGCAGGGCCCCAGCGCGGCGCCGAAGAGGGCGTGTGTGCCGCATTCGGCGAGCCCTACAAGCCGGGCTTGCGGGAACGCGGACTGCTCACCGCGGCTCGATCCCGGCCGCCCGAAATAATCGACGTTGGCAGCGGTGTCGGCCACATCAAGGCAGGTGCCGTCGATGGCAACCATCCGGCGTCCCGCCAGCCACGAATTGGGCGTATCGGCGGCCGCCACCGGGCGGGCAACCCGCTCGAACAGCGCCTGCAGCGGCTCATAGCCCAAGCGTGAACGTGCCTGGAAGATCGCCGATTTCGTCGGAGCCGACCAGGACTGAGACCAGCCCGACGACCAGGACAGTCCATCGGTGAGCTGAGCGAACACGTCCTCGTAGGACCCATCGGCGTTCAACGCCATCCCAATCGAGAAATACGTCGTCACCCGAGCCGTCAGCGCGCGACTTCGCTGCTCGGTCCGACCGCATTCCGCGACCACGGAATCAACAACATCCGGCGGAAAAACCCTGGTCAATAACCCCACCGACACCAAGTCTGAGAGCCGACGATCCGAGACCGGCTTCACCCATCCACTACGAGGCACTCCAACAAATTACACCCATGTAGTCTTAACTGAACGGTATTGAGGCTAAGAGTGCACAGCCGACGGCCGCGAGCACACGCCATGTCAACGGGCGGGACCAGGCGGAAAGGAATACGGCAAACGCGCCGATTATGGCGGCCACCGCCGAGGCCGCGGCAGTGGTCCCGCCGAGGGCGGCAGTGAGCAGCAGCGAAGGAAACGGGGTTACGGTCACGGTCGCAAATACCCACAGTGGCCATAGCTGCCAAACCCGCCGAAAGCCGAAGAGAATGGTGGCGGCAAACGCCGTCCAGATCGCGGCGCCGACGAGGGGGAGGTTCCACATTCCGCTCAGCGTGGGGAACCGATTGCCGGCCAGATAGGTCAAAAATAGAGCGAACGCGCCCAGGAGGATGCCCAGGATCCAGTCTGCCTCGGAGTCGTTCACACCGGTGGGCTTTGTGCGACGACCGTAGGCGATCATCACCAGAAGGACTGGCACGACTACCAGATACGCCGCCCGCGAACCCCCATTGACCGCGCGCGCGACGTCATAGAAGACACCGCCGAATCCCAGCAGGGTGAGGGCGATCAGCGCCGCCAAGCGGAGGACGAGCCCATTCCTGGGGCTCGACTGCGCGCGGGGCACAGGCGGGGGATCTACAGGCTGGGGAGCTATCGGCGGGAAGTCCAGATGACGCCTGATGGCCGTTGATGGTCGGGGCGGTTGGTCATCGATCTGCGCGCCGTCAAATCTGTGCATCGCCTCGCTGCCCCCATTGCGTTGATCAATAACGCCGATTCGGGAGGCTGGCTATGTCTCAGCGCCTCACATTAATCAACCTGTCAGCAATGAGCCGCCGGGGACTGGGGAAGCGTTGCTCTTTTTATTTTACGCGCGTTGTGAATTCACTGCAATTCGAGCAATTAGTCGCCGAAAATTGCGGTGGTGTCGCCGTGCTCCACCACCGCCTGGGCGACATCGGAGAGCCTCTGATGCGTTCGGCGGGCATGGGACCTCAACAGGGTGAAGGCCTGCTCCATATCCACATCACCGCGTTCAGCCAGCACACCTTTGGCCTGCTCGATCACCACCCGGGTGTTGAGGGCGATCTGGAGTTGCTCGTTGATCACGTCGGCTCGGGTCAGGATGCGTTGGTGCAGAATCCCAACTGTTGCGACGTCTGCGAGAGCCTGACCAACGGCGATGTCGGCCGGAACCAGGGAGCCCGGCTCATTGCGGAAGAGATTCAACGCACCAACGCGCTCCTCCCGAAGCCGCAGAGGCAACGCGCATACCGATCGATAGTTGTATTCTTCTGCGCGCTTGGCGAATTCGGGCCAGCGCTGCGAATCGACCCGGAGATCGTCAACGGCGACCTGCTCCCCGCTCCGGTAGGCCAGCAGACACGGTCCGAGGTCCGCCTCGACCTGAAGCAGTTCGAGCAGTCGAGTGTTCTCACTGCTTGATGCCAGCACATGAAGATCGCCCTGCATATCGCCGATCAGGATTCCGGCGGCGGCGATGGGTAGCAGGACCATTGAATTGTCGATGAGCTGCTGGGCAAGTTCGATGACGTCGTAGCCATCGACGAGGGTGTCCGCCAGCCCGACGAAGGCCTGTGCCAATCGTCCGTAGTCATCCCGTGGGTGACTATCCCGTCCGTCGTTATCCATTGTCATCCCTCCAGCAGATGCGGATTGTCAGCGTCACCACGTCGGTGCCTCCTGTTCGGGCGTCAGGTCGCCTTCGGGATCCTGATGGAATCGCTTGCGGCGGTTGACCACGTCGCTTGCCAAATCCCTGAGCAGTCGGCTGTTTCCGAAGGCGAATGCCTGTAGCCGAACGTAAGCGGTTCGGGCATCGACCCCCAGTTGCGCCATCACCATCCCGGTGGCCTGGTGGACCTCGCGGGTGCTCAGTGGCTGATTCCACCAGGGCCCGAGCGAGCCTGGTATTCGTCCATCCCGGTCGCCGTTGAGTAGGACAGCGGTCACGAGTTCTGAAATCGCGATCGCATCGGCGAAATCGGTTGCGCCGAGCGGTGCGCCCGCGGCGGAGTAGAGGTCCAGCGCCCCTACTTTGATCGCACCGATTTGCAGCGGAAGGGCGTACATCCCGCCGAGGCCGGCAGTGGCGACCTCGGAGAAGAACATCGGCCAGCGTCCGTGCGTCTGCTTGAGGTCCGGGACCGAGATCGGCAGGCCCCGGGCGATCGACTCGACGGCCGGCCCCTCGCCCAGGGTGACCTGGGTCCACTCGATCCGCTCGGCCACCTGGTCGCTGGCCGCAAGCACCTCCAGGCCGATACCGGAAACGTTGAGCACGATTCCGGCCCTCTGCACGGGCAGCGCCAGCACGCAGGCGGCGCACAGCCGCCCGGCCCCGTCTTGATGATCGGCGATGGTGTCTACGGCGGCCAGGAACCGTGCCCTGGCGTCGATCGAACCGTCGCTATTCACTGCGCGGCCGATACCGGGCTTTCAACTGGCGGACGATGACCTCATCTTGTCACCCGCGCCGCACTGCGTCGACCGGGGACCTGCTCCGGACGAAATCAATCAGCTCCGCGAGGTGCACTCAGGCGAGTGCGCGACGCAGCGCGTCAGCTTCCTCCGCACCCACCCGATTGACGAAGTGAAGCAACGCGGCGCGCCGGTCGCCCCGGTCGGCGGCCTGATCCAGCGCGTCGACCATCAGGTCGGCGACCAGTTCCTCGCGGCCGTGGCTGGGTGCGTACTGGTAGGCGCGGTTGTCGCGAATCTGGACCACCAGGGATTTGCACGCAAGGCGCTGAAGCACGGTCGTGACGGTGCCATATCCGCTCGCCTTCCTCGCCACGCCCACATCGGCGCTCACCCAAGTAGTCGCGGGCCGGACGGCTGTGGTTCCCGAAGGCGATAGGTCAGCTGGTGCCGCAGGAACAGTCGGGCCCGCAGGTGCACGGCGAACAGGTGCAGTTCGAGTTGGAACAGCCGCTGTCCTTGCCGCAGGTGCAGGTCGGGGTGCAGGTGCACGGCGAGCAGGTGTATGTCGGGTTGTCACAGGTCGTCATCGCGCTCATGACAGCCATCCTGTCACAGGGCGGGTGCCGCAGGAAGGTGTCAGCCGGCGCGGTTGTCGCGGCGCGCGGCGGCGATCAGGTCGTCCCTGGCGCGGGCCACCCGGGAGCGGATGGTGCCCAGTGGGCATCCGCACACCTCCGCGGCCTCGGCGTAGGACAGGCCCAGGACCTGGGTGAGGACCAGGGCGTCGCGGCGGTCGGGCTCCAGGCCGTCGACCAGCATCCTGATCTCGACGACATCCTCGAAGCGCGCCGCGTCACCGGAGGTGGTGAGCAATTCCTCGACCGGCACCTGACCGGTGGTGCGGGGGCGGGCCTGGTTGCGCCGAATCTGATCGACGACGACGCGGCGCGCGATCGACAGCAGCCAGGTGCGCGCCGTGGACCGGCCGGCGAAGCGCGGCAGGGCGCCGATCACCCGCAGGTAGGTCTCCTGGGTGAGGTCGTCTGCGCTGCCGGGATCGGCGAGGAAAGCCACCGTGCGCCACACGTCGCGCTCAGTGGCCCTGATGAACTCGTCCAGGGCCCGACGATCGCCCCGACCGGCGGCCAGTGCCAGCCTGGTCAACGGATCGTCGTCGGTCACTCCCAGCACCTTAGGGGATGACAGCACCAGGTGTGGGCGCAGGCGGGTAATTTGAGGCTGTCGCCGCGGAACTGCGAGCCGATTCCAGCCGACTGTTTCAGCGGGAAGTCTGCGCGGCGTACTGAGGAGGACGATGACCACGACCGTCGTCGGCGGGGCAGACGCGCCGCCGTCGCGCCGCGTCGAACTCGACGTGTCCGGGATGACCTGTGCGGCGTGCGCGGCCCGGGTGGAATCTCGACTCAACAAAGTCGACGGGGTTCGGGCGTCGGTGAACTACGCCACCAGGGTGGCCACCGTCGACGCGCCCGGTGTGGTGGCCACCGATGACCTGTGCGAGGTGGTCCGGCGGGCCGGCTACGAAGCCGACCTGCGCGCCGCCGGCCGCGACGACCGTCCGGACCCCGACGATGCGGTGGCCCGGTCACTGTTGCGCCGCCTAGCGGTGGCCGCGGTGCTGTTCGTTCCGTTGTCGCACCTGTCGGTGATGGTCGCGGTCCTGCCGGGAACCCGGTTCCCAGGCTGGCAGTGGGTGCTGACCGCGCTGGCGTTGCCCATCGTCGGGTGGGCCGCGTGGCCCTTCCACCGGGTGGCGGTACGCAACGCCCGGCACGGGACGGCGTCGATGGAGACATTGATCTCGGTCGGAATCACCGCGGCCACGCTGTGGTCGCTCTACACCATTTTCGCCGTGCGCCGTGATCAGCCGACCACCGGTGTATGGCAGGCGCTGATGAGCAGCGACGCCATCTACCTCGAGGTGGCGGCCGGGGTCACGGTGTTCGTCCTGGCGGGACGGTACTTCGAGGCGCGGGCCAAGTCGAAGGCGGGCAGCGCGCTGCGCGAACTGGCCGCACTGAGCGCCAAGAACGTCGCTGTTCTGCTGGCCGACGGCAGCGAAATGGTCATCCCCGCAGAGGAACTCAAGGAGCAACAGCGTTTCGTCGTCCGTCCCGGCGAGACCGTCGCCGCCGACGGTCTGGTGGTCGACGGGTCGGCGGCCGTCGATATGAGTGCGATGACCGGGGAGTCCAAACCGGCCCGGGTGCAGCCCGGTGCCAGCGTCATCGGGGGGACGGTCGTCCTCGACGGCCGGCTGATCGTGGAGGCGGCGGCGGTCGGTGCCGACACCCACTTCGCCGGCATGGTGCGCCTGGTGGAGGAGGCCCAGGCGCAGAAGGCCGACGCCCAGCGGCTGGCAGACCGGATCTCCCGGGTTTTCGTGCCGGTGGTGTTCGTGATCGCACTGCTGACCGCTGCCGGTTGGCTGCTGGCCGGTGCCGGGGCAGACCGGGCCTTCTCCGCGGCGCTGGCCGTTCTGGTTATCGCGTGTCCGTGCGCACTCGGTCTGGCGACTCCCACGGCGATGATGGTGGCCTCCGGCCGCGGTGCGCAGTTGGGCATTTTCCTCAAGGGATACCGGGCGCTGGAAGCCATCCGGGCCATCGACACCGTCGTGTTCGACAAGACCGGAACCCTGACCACCGGACACCTCGCGGTGACCGCGGTGACCGCCGTCGAGGGGTGGGAATCCGATGAACTGCTGGCGGTGGCGGCCGCGGTGGAATCGGGTTCCGAGCACGCCATCGGCACCGCGATCCTGAGTGCCACCGACGAGCGGGTGCCGGTGGAGGACTTCCGGGCGATACCGGGCCGCGGAGTCACCGGGACCGTCGTCGGCCGGGCCGTCGAGGTGGGCCGCCCGGCCTGGGTCGGTCGCGATAAGACGATTCCCGAATCGGTCGGGTCCGCTCGCCGTGACGCCGAGTCGCTCGGCCAGACGGTCGTCCTGGTGGCGGTGGACGGGGCGGTGCGCGGGGCGATCGCGGTGGCCGACGCGGTCAAATCCAGCGCCGCCGAGGCGGTCGCCGAGTTGCACCGACGCGGCATGCGCACCGTACTTCTCACCGGGGACAACGCCACCGCCGCCGCCGAGGTGGCCGCCCAGGTGGGTATCGATGAGGTCATCGCCGAGGTGCTGCCCGAGGGCAAGGTCGACGTCATCGAGCAGTTGCGCGCGCGCAACCGGGTGGTGGCGATGGTCGGCGACGGTATCAACGACGGTCCGGCGCTGGCATCGGCCGACCTCGGCCTGGCGATCGGTCGGGGCACCGATGTCGCCATCGCCGCGGCGGACGTCATCCTGGTCCGCGACGACCTGCGTTCGGTACCGCAGGCACTCGACCTGGCGCGGGCAACCATGCGCACCATCCGGATGAACCTGGTGTGGGCGTTCGGGTACAACGTGGCGGCCATCCCGATCGCCGCCGCCGGGATGCTCAACCCGCTGATCGCGGGGGCGGCGATGGCCTTCTCCTCGTTCTTCGTGGTCTCCAACAGCCTGCGCCTGCGCAAAGCCGGCGGCGTCGATCCTGCACCGAAAGGTATCTAACAGAACATGTCTCAGACGTTTTCCGTCACCGGCCTGAACTGCCAGAGCTGCGTCAACCACGTCACCAGCGCCCTGACCGCGCTTCCCGACGTCGCCGCCGTGCGGGTCGATCTCGAATCCGGTGGCGCCTCGACGGTGCATATCGACGCCACCCGGCAGTTGGCGGACGACGAGGTGCAGGCAGCACTTTCCGAGGAAGGCGACTATTCGCTGGTCCGGTGAACTCCGGACCTCAGCGCTTCTTGGCCAACTCGCGCAGCATGTTGTTGTAGGCGTCCATCTGGTCGTCTCCGTAGCCGGCGTCGGCGTGGCGGTCCGATCGGACGGCGGTGCGACGGTCCTGGCGTGCCCACTGGATGACCAGTGCGATGACCACCATGACCAGCGGCACTTCGCTCGAGCCCCAGGCGATCGCCCCGCCCAGATGCTGATCGTCGTTGATGGAGGGCACCCACGGCAGGGCCAGGCTGCGGTAGAAGTTGGCGCCCACGGTCGTGGTCATGGTCATCATGGCGATGCCGAAGAACGCGTGGAACGGCATGACGGCGAACAACAGTGCCAGCCGGCCGATGAAGGGAAGCCGTCGCGGACCGGGGTCGACCCCGATGATGCCCCAGTAGAACAGGTATCCGGTGATCAGGAAGTGCACGGCCATGAACTCATGACCCCAGTGGTAGCGCACCAGGGTGTCGAAGAGTGGGGTGAAGTACACCGCGTAGAGCGAGCCGACGAATAAGACGAAGGCCGTTGCCGGGTGCGAGAGGAATGTGGTGATCGGCGAATGGATAAGGCGCAGAATCCATTCCCGGGGTCCTGGCGGTTGTCCCGGCTTGGCGCTCGGCAGCACCCGTAGCGCCAGGGTGACCGGTGCACCGAGGACAAGAAGGACCGGGGCGAACATGTTCAGCGTCATGTGTTCGGCCATGTGCACGCTGAACATGGCCGAGCCGTAGGACCGGATCCCGGAACTGGTCGCCACTACCAGTGCTGCGCACCCGGCGACCCAGGCCACCGCGCGGCCTACCGGCCACCGGTCCCCTCGGTGGCGCAGTTTCACCATCGCCAGCAGGTAGCCGCCGGCCAGGACGATGGCCACCACGCCGAGGAACACATCGAAACGCCAGAAGGTCGCCAACCGCAGCGCCGTCGGTGATCCGGGTAGCTCGTAGCCGAGCAGGATGTCCCATACCGTGGGCTTCTCGGCCAGCAGTGTGGGCGCAGTCTGGATGGCTGTCGCCGACAGCGCCGCCAGGGCTGCCAGCGCGCCGAGTGCGGCGGCCGTTGCGGGGGTGCCGCGCCGGGTCCGCACCGCGACGATATCGGCGACGACCGCGGCCAGCACCGCGGCGAGGGCCAGCAGGGCGAGCCTGCCGTATCCGGTTCGGAACAGGTCCCCGGCGCCGACCCGAAGTGCGATCAGCCCAGCGCCGTACCCGACGGCGACCGACCCGGCGGTCAGCGTCGTGATCGTCACCCGGTGCCGCAGTTCCGGTTCGACCCCGACTGCCGCCGCGACGATCGCCACCCCCGCCCACACCGCCACGGCCAGGGCGAACACGATGACCGCGCCGGTGGCGTAATCGTGATTCGGGCCCTGGCCGGCGTCGCCGGTGACCGGCGCTGCCACGATGCCCACGATCGCGGGAATCAGCAGCGGCACATGCCATTCCCAGCGCAGTACCAGCCGGGAGGTCACGGTGAGCACTAGGGCGCACACCGCAACCGCCACCCATCCCCGAGCGCTCTCCGATGCGCCGAGGGCCGACGGGAACATCCCACTGCCCAGGACCCGGGTCGCCGACACCCCCGCATCTGAGGCGGCCTGCATCACCACCATGACCAACGCCGCGGCCAGCCAGACTGGCGAAAGTCGTTCGACGGCGAGGTGGGCCCGGAACGCCGCGGCGTCGATGACTCCGCGGTCGTCGGGCCGCGCGGTGATCGGCACCAGAACCAGGCCACCGAGGCAGACGGCACCGGCCACCGAGGCGGTGAGGTAGCCGACGGCACGCGTCACGGTGGTCGGCGAGGCGGGGGAGAGGGCCAGCAGGGCATAGCCGGCGACCGCGGCGGCGGCCACCGCGAAACCGGCCAGCAGGGCACCGCCGGTGCGGGACCGGCGGGATTCAAGGTTGGTGGACGTCGTGGGCTCCAATCCGAGTGCGCCACTGGTGAGTGTAGATCTCCCCTACGCTGCGGAGCGGCGCCCGGGAACTTTCCCGGGCAGGTGCTCGACCAATCGGCATGCGATATTCGGCAGGAGTGGCGAGATGATCCAGGACATCGCCCTGCGATGGTGTGTCACGGTGCTGTTCCTGTTCAGCGCCGCGGTGTGTGTCCGGGGGATCGTGACCGGCCGGCACTCTCCCCGGGGCGTGGTCAGCCATGCGCTGCACGCCATCATGGCGATCGCGATGGCGGTGATGGCCTGGCCGCGTGGCGCCGAACTGCCGACTGTGGCGCCGATGATCTTCTTCGCGGCCGCGGCGCTGTGGTTCGCGGCCATCACGATCACCGCGGGTGACCACCGGATGGCCAACGGCTATCACACGCTGATGATGCTGGCGATGGCCTGGATGTATGCGGTCATGGGGGGCCTTCCGCTGAAGAAACCGGCGCAGTCCGCCATGTCCGGTATGCCCGATATGCCCGGCATGGCGGCCGAACCGGGGCATGGCGGGCATGCCGGACATGGCTCGCACGCCGCAGCCACCCACACCACCGGGGAGGGGGCCGCCTGGATCGGCGCGCTGAACTGGGTGTGTGCCATCGGGTTCGGCATCGCTGCGGCGTTCTGGGTCTACCGCTTCATCGCCGCTCGCGTTCAGGGCCAGGACCGCGAGCCCGGTCAGAGCCTGGGCATCCTGTGCCAGATCGCCATGGCGGCCGGCATGGCCATCATGTTCGCCGTCATGCTCTGAAACGGCCGCGTCACGCTGCGGAGCCGTCGCTGGGCCGGAGGTGTCCACGCCGGCGGCCGCGCGAGGCGTTGTCCGGCAGCACGATCTCGTCGTCACCCGTCACTGCGGTGTGGTCGGGACGGCGGCCGTCAGGGTGAGCGGGCCGCCACACCAGCCAGGCCAGCACCGCCCCGACCAGGACCGGCAGGTGGGTCAGGATGCGGTCGGCGGTCACCCGGCCGGCGACGGCATCGCTGACCACGTAGACCGACAGCACTGCGGTGAAGGCGCCGAGAACCCACACCAGCCCGCCCGCAACCGGGGGTTTGATCGCCGCGGCCACCATCACCACGCCCAACGCCGCCGACCAGGCGGTGGACTCGTTGATCACATGGCCGCCCATGGCCGCATGCGGGATACCCAGATGAACGCCCAGGCCCTGCGCAAGGGCCAGAACCAACTGGACGACACCCACCGCCCCGAGTGCCCAACGCTGCCAGGACATCGAGAGCGACCGGCGGCGCGGCGGCACCGGCGTGGTCCGGGGCCGGACTGCGCTGAGTTGCGACCGCCCCGATAACCTGCGAAACAACTGGGTCTGTTCGACCGCGTCGGCCTGCCACTGTCGGCATGGCCCGCAGTCGGCGAGATGTTCATCGACGCGCGCGGCGGGGATCTGCTCACGCTCCCCGTCGATGCGGGCCGACAGTGCCTCCCGCGCGACATCGCAATCCATGTCTTCATAGTCGCGCATCCCGGCGGCTTTGTTCCCGCGATCCTGCGGTCTCGTTCACCGGGAACCAAACCGCGTCGGGATGCGACTACTTCTCTGGTGGATCACACGTCAGGTGTGTGACCAGAGGGAGAAAAATGTCGACCAGCACCACCGCTCCAGCCGCGCCCGCCGAGATTGACGCCCGGGTGTCGCGCTTCACCGCCACCGTCACCGCGGCCGTGCTGGCCACCGCACTGGCGGTAGCAACGGTCAACCCACCGGTGGCCGCGGCCATCCTGGCCGTCCAGGCGGTCATCTTCGGGATCGGCGCAGTGCGGGGCCCGCTGCAGCACCCTTACGGGAGGGCTTTCGACAGCCTGATCGCCCCGCGACTGGGTCCCGCGGCCAAGCTCGACGCGGTCGCGCAGGTGCGGTTCGCCCAGATGCTGGGGTTCTTCTTCTGCGTCGTCGGTGCCACGGGTTTCGCTCTTGGGGCACCGATGATCGGCTGGATCTCAGCCGGCTTCGCCCTAATTGCCGCCGTCATGCGGGCGGTGTTCGGGATCTGCCTGGGCAAGGGGCCCTACATGCTGGTCTGCCGGCTCCGCGGTGAGGTTCCGGCCTGTTGCCAGAACAAGTGACGGAACTTTCCCGGCCCGGCTGCGACTAATCGGCTGAGAGTTCCTCGACGCATCAACCGAGCGAATCAACGAATAGGAGAACACCGTGGCTGCTGGAGCCTTCGTCGGCCGGGTGGGCGCACTGGGGGTGGCGCTCGGTGTCGGGATCGGGACGTTCGGTTCCGCGACTGCCTGGGCTGAGTCCGGCGCAGCTGCGTCGTCGTCGGCGGAGTCCTCGACCGGGGCGCGGGAGTCCCGCTCATCAGGGGCATCCGGCGAAAGCCGGAAACGCGCGGGCAGGTCCGCGTCGGTTCAGCAGGCTGCGGGCGCAGGTCGTGGCACGGCCGCACCGGCCGCTGCCGCAGCGGCCAGTGAAGCGGTGCCGGATCTGGCGGGCCTGACGCCTGGCCCGGCGCGCACATCCACTGCCCGAAAGTCCGATTCGGCTCCGGCGACGGTGCCGGCACCTGCCGCAGCGATCGCCCCGGCCCCGGCGGTCAAGATCGCGGCAGTGGTCGCGCCCGCTGCGGCCTCGCCGGTCGCGAACCACGAGGGGCACGACCACCCGGTCGCCGTGGCCGCCAACCCGATCGCCGATCTGATCCGGACCTTCATCGGCGACGGAACGGCAGCCAATCCCAACGGCGGAATCCTGTTCGGCAATGGCTACAGCTACACCGAGATCGACGGCACCTACTGCACCGCGGCCGCGGCCTGTAACGGCGGCAACGGCGGACTGATCGGTAACGGCGGCAGCGGCTTCAACGGTGGCGCCGGTGGCGCCGCAGGCTGGTTCGGCAACGGCGGCAACGGCGGCAACGGGGTATCGGGTCTGGCCATGGGTGCCGGCGGTGCCGGCGGCCGCGGTGGAATCCTGTTCGGCAAAGGCGGCAACGGCGGCGCCGGCGCCGCAGCCACGGACATGGCCAACGGTGGCGCCGGCGGACGCGGCGGCATGGCCGGATCGATGATCATGCTCGGCGAACTCGGACTGCCCACCAGCCTGTACGGCAACGGCGGTAACGGCGGTAGGGGCGGTGACGCGGAGATGGGCACCGCCGGTTCCGGTGGCCGCGCCGGAATGGCCGCGATCATCGGCGACGGCGGAACCGGCGGCGATGGCGGTGACGTCGTCGGGATGGGCGGCGGCACCGCCGGTAACGGCGGAAGCGGTGGCATGGCGGGCT
>LFFF01000086.1 GCA_001510415.1 Actinobacteria bacterium casp-actino6
CCGGCGCTACACCGGGGTGTTGTACGACGCACTGGACGTCGAATCGCTGAGTGGGGCGGCCGCGAGCCGGGCCCGGGCCCGGCTGGCGGTCGGCTCGGCGCTGTTCGGACTGTTGCGGGCCGATGACCGTATTCCGGCCTACCGGCTGTCGGGGACATCGAAACTTCCCGGCCGCCCCGGACTGGCCACCCGATGGCGGGGTGCTCTGGAGCCGGTGCTCGCCGACCTGGCCGCCCGCGAACTCGTGGTTGACCTGCGATCCGGGGCCTACATGGGTCTCGGACGGCTGGAGTCGGCGGTGCGGGTGGACGTCCTCACCGAGCATGCCGACGGCCGGCGCACCGTGGTCACACACTTCAACAAGGCTCATAAGGGGCGATTGGCACGGGCGCTAGCTGCCGGGAGATCCGATCCCGATGACGCTGCGGCGGTCGCCGCCGTCGCCCGCCGAGCCGGTATGCGGGTGGAACGGGACGGCAACCAGTTGACCATCGTGGTTAGTTGACCATCGTGGTTAGCGGGTGACGGTGCAAGGATGACCCCGTGAGCAACCGCTGGGAGCGGACCGCCGCACCTCGCGGCGACGACTACGACGCGCGGTGGCGATCACTGGCCGACGCCGGGCACAACATTCATGGCGAGGCCGACCTCGTCGAGTCGCTGCTCGCCGAATCGGGTGGTACCTCAGTACTCGACGCGGGATGCGGAACCGGCCGGGTTGCGACCGAACTGGCGCGACGCGGATACCTGGTCGCCGGTGTCGACGCTGACGACCGGATGCTCGGGACGGCCCGGGCCAAGGCGCCCGAACTGACGTGGGTCACCGCTGATCTTGTCGAAGTCGACTGCATCGGCGATCGGCTTCCCGTGACCGTCGACCTGGTGCTGCTGGCCGGAAACGTGATGATCTTCACCGAGCCCGGCTCCGAAGGCCGGGTGCTGGACAACCTGGCGGCTCGGCTGGCACCCGGTGGACTGGTGGTGGCGGGATTCTCCTTGCGTCCGGACCGGCTGTCCCTGGACGGCTATGACGATCTGGCTGCGACCGCAGGCCTGGTTTTGGTGCACCGCTGGGCTACATGGGACCGGCAGCCGTTCGTCGGCGGGGACTACGCCGTCTCGGTGCACCGGGCGGTCCGATGAAATTCTTCGCGGCCGGAGTCCCCGACCAGTACTACGCGATCACCGCCCGGCTGGCCGCCCGCGGTCAGCAGCGCACCGTCATGCGGGTGGTGGCCGGCTGCATCCTCGCCCTGGGCCTGCCTGCGGCACTCGCAGCCACGAATCCGGACGCCAGCGATATCCCTGGAGGCCGGGCGCTGCTGGCCTTCGCCCCGCTGGCCTGCGTGGCTCTGGCCAGCCCATGGCTGCGCTACCGGTGGCCCACGCGGGGCCAGTCCACCGCGGTCGTGACCCTCGGGACACTGCTGCTGACGGCGGGTTGCATCGTCCCGGTCAATCCCTATTCCGGGCTCCTGATCGCAACGTCCTTCTCCTTCGTCCTCAGTTACACCGCACTGTTCCACGGCGCCCGACTCCAGGTCTTCGTCGCCACCGCTGCCGCCGGCACCATCGGCTGGCTGGCGATCAGGATCGCGATGACGGATGCGCCGACGGCACTCGCCGTCACGACCCCGGTGATCTTGATCAACGTCTCGGTCGTCGTCACCTGCCGGATCATCGCCGACATCGGCGCGGCCACCGGGGGTCGCACCGATGTCGAGCCGCTGACCGGGCTGCTGACCCGGCGGGCCTTCGACGAACTCGCCGCGACCTTGCTGGGGGCCCGTAGCCGCGGTGACGACCGTTTCCTGGTGGTTATTGTTGCCGGCATCGATACTTTCGCCGCCAAGTTGAGCCTGCAGGGGCGCCGCGAGGCCGACCGGACCCGGGTCGCCGCCGCGCAGGCATTGCGGGATACGGTCCGACGCGACGCGCTGGTCAGCCATCTCGACGAGGCGGAGTTCCTCATCGCCGACACCTTCACCGCATCCGATCCGACCCCGCTGGCTGAGCGGGTCCGCGGTGCGCTGGCCGCCATCCCCGGCGGGGTGACCGCCAGCATCGGGGTCGTCAGCACCCCACTCGGGCTGCTGTCGGACCGTCCCCCGTACGACCTCATCGAGGAGGTGATCGCGCTGGCCACCACGGCGATGTTCCGCGCCCGGCGGCGTGGTGGCAACCAGGCCGAGTACGTGCTCAATCCCGACCTGAGTGCACCGGCAGCGCCGGATTCCGAGCCGGACCGGTGATCCGGATGCGTTGCGCTGGGCCGGTGGCGTTCCGGCAGTAGTGTGCATGCGGTGAGCGCCGGTGACCATCAATCCAAGCCGTCCCGCGACCTGCCGCCGGGAATGACGGAGCAACTCGACATCTCGCACGCGGGCATGGTCTCCTTCGGTCAGCGCCCGTTCCTCACCGAGCCCGGCCAACTCGACTCCTGGCGGCCCGATGTGGCTATCGTCGGCGCGCCGTTCGACGTCGGCACCACCAACCGGCCCGGCGCCAGGTTCGGCCCCCGGGCGATCCGATCCACCGCCTACGAACCGGGGACCTACCACCTGGATCTCGGGCTGGAGATCTTCGACTGGCTCGAGGTGGTGGACTTCGGCGACGCTTACTGCCCGCATGCTCAGACCGAGCGCTCGCACGCCAACATCCGGGAACGGGTGCACGCCATCGCCTCCCGCGGAATCGTCCCGGTCATCCTGGGCGGGGATCACTCCATCACCTGGCCGGCCGCCACCGCGGTTGCCGACGTGCACGGCTACGGCAATGTCGGCATCGTCCACTTCGACGCCCACGCCGACGCCGCCGACAGCGTCGAGGGGAACCTGGCCAGTCACGGCACCCCGATGCGCCGGCTGATCGAGTCGGGGGCGGTGCCGGGCACCCACTTCGTGCAGGTCGGCCTGCGCGGCTACTGGCCGCCGCAGGACACCTTTGAGTGGATGCAGAAGCAGGGTATGACCTGGCACACCATGCAGGAGATCTGGGACGAGGGTTTCAAGGCGGTGATGGGCCGGGCCGTCGGCGAGGCCCTGAAGAAAGCCGAGAAGCTCTATGTGTCAGTCGATATCGATGTTTTGGACCCCGCCCACGCACCCGGGACCGGCACCCCCGAACCGGGCGGCCTCACCAGCGTCGACCTACTCCGGATGGTGCGGCAATTGTGCTACGAGCATGACGTCGTCGGGGTGGATGTGGTCGAGGTGGCTCCGGCCTACGACCATGCCGAATTGACGGTCAATGCCGCGCACCGGGTGGTGTTCGAGGCGCTGGCCGGCATGGCGGCCCGTCGCCGCGATGCCGCCGACGCCAAACCCGGACCTCCCTCCCGGTTGGCTGATTAGGCTTCGCGGCCGTGGCATCGCGGGGATTATATTGCGCGGCAGCAACTCTGGTGGTTTCAGCTGTGCGCATCGCGCCGGGCGGGGCTGTGCCCGAACCGGCTACGCCCGGCGATTCCTCGCACTGACCCGGCCCCAGCCCGGATCGGCCGATCGGCGTGCGGCTCAGTAGCCCACGATCTCCAACTCGGACTGCTCGCCGACCACGTTGTCGCCCTCGATGACGATCTCGGTCTCCTCCAGTACCGCCTGGTCCCCGTCGACGATCAGTTCCTCGTCGGTGATGACGACCGTGTCGCCGTCGACATCGACTTCGAGTTCCTCGAGGGTCGTCTGCTCGGTCGGCTGCTGCCACACGATGAGGTCCTGGCCCATCGAGTTGTAGACCACACTGCTCGGGTCGGTACCGGTCACGTCGAAGTAGATCTTGCCGCCGACTTCCTGACCCTGGGCCAGGGTGGCCGGGCTGACGCCCTGAGCGGTCGGGACCTGGAACAGGGCCCGATAGTTCTCGCCACTCTCGGCGCGGGCATTGAAATCCGCCACGATCGGGGTCACTGATCCCTGGATCGCCTCGTCGGTGACGATGGCCTCCCACAGGGTGCCCTGTGGCTGATACGGGATGAAATCCAGGCTGGGCTGCAGTTCAAGGACGGTCCAGGCCTGCACCACATCACCGTTGACGAGTTCGGCCTGTCCGCCGATCGAGGTCACAGTGGTCTCCGCATCATCGGCTGCCGCCGCCGGGGCACCGACGATGGCCACCGCACCGGCGGCTGCCAGCAGAATTCCGATCTTCACCGCAATGCCTTCCCGTGGTTGCTTGAGTCCCAGATCTCCGTGCGGAAACTCCGTTCCGGAGGATTCCCCGGGTTATCAGTGTAGCCACCGCTGCTGGGGGCCCGCCCCGTCAATCCTGCCGCAGCACCCGCCGGAGCAGGTGCATCGCCACCGTGGTCGACCGCTCCCGAACGTCGGCCCGCTCCCCCGGTACCCGCACGCACCGGGTCACCGACTCACCCTCGCCGAGGGCGACGCAGAACCAGACCGTCCCGACGGGCTTGTCCTCGGTGCCGCCGCCCGGTCCGGCTACGCCGGTGATCGCCACCGCGGTGTCGGCGTCGAACCGGCTCAGGGCACCGGCCGCCATAGCCGTAGCCACCTCCGCCGACACCGCGCCGTGCTCGGCGATCAGCGCGGGGTCCACCCCGAGCAGGTCGGTCTTGGCCTCGTTGGCATAGGCCACCACCCCGCCGGCGACATAGGCCGATGAGCCCGGACGGTCGGTGAGCCGGGCGGCCAGCATTCCGGCGGTGCAGGATTCCGCGGTGGCGATCCGCCGCCCGGCAAGTAGGTCCGCGACCTGGTCGTCGACCGACGAGCCGTCCTCGGAGAAGATGGCGGTGCCGTGGCGCTGCCGGACCAGATCCATCAGAGTGCGGTAGGCCGGTTCGCCGGCGGGCTCGTATCGGGTGACCATCTCCAATTCGCCGCGGCGCAGGCAGGTGGTGATCTCCAGGCCGGCGAATCCGGCGACCGTGTGCTCGGCCTCACGCAGGGTTTCGGCCAGGCCGGACTCCGCCACCCCGAACATGAGCACGGTGTCCTGACGGTAGATGGTGCGCCCGGCGATGGCCTGGGCCACGGCATCGGTGGCCACTGCGGTGGGCCACATGCCCTGTAGTTCTTTGGGTGGGCCCGGGAGCACGACCACGGTGGGACTGCCGGCGATGACCACTCCTGGTGCGGTGCCGACCGGGTCCAGGACTGTCGCCCCGTCGGGCACCATCGCCTGTTTGCGGTTGGCGGCCTGAACTGCATCGGCGTCCAGGTCCGGGAATCGGGCCATCCACTTCGCGACGATCGCGCTGATCCTGGCCTCCATCGCCGGGTCCAGCACGAGATCCCGACCGCAGAACCGGGCCACCGTCGCAACGGTCATATCGTCGGCTGTCGGCCCCAGACCGCCGGTCGTCACGATGAGATCCACACCCTCGGCGCGCAGGAACCGAAGCTGGGCCTCGATATCGGCCGGCCGGTCCCCGCAGATGGTGATGTGGGCCAGATCGACCCCCAGTTCGAGCAGCCGGTCGGCCACCCACGGACCATTGCGGTCGGCCACCCGGCCGGTCAGCACCTCCGTGCCGGTCACCAGAATTCCTGCGCGTGCGCTCATCGGTGAGAAGCCTACGCAGACGTCGCCGACTACCGGCGCAGCGGAGTCGCCGCTTCGAACTGCGCGGCCCGTCCACCGGACTGCCACCGGTACCACCGCTCCCAGCGGCGCAGCCCGAATCGCTGCCAGCGTTCGTCCAGGCCCGGAATCACCCGCCGGGCCACTTCGACAGCAGCGATCAGCGGTGCCCGCATCAGCAGCATCGCCACTCCGGGAGCGGGCGACGGCAGGTCATAGCGGCGCCGGTTCCACGGCAGCATGAACAGGCCCGCGTACCCGGCCTGAAGCCGGTAGTGATAGCCGGCGCGCACGCGGTCGAAGCCGCGCTGGGTTGGTCGGGGTGCGAATGCCGGCACGAACGACTCGACGAGTTCGGAGCCGATCCGGGCCGAATCGTAGCTGCGGGCGGAGTCGGCCATGAACAGGATGCGCCAGGCGTCCATCACCGTTTCAGGGAAGTAGCCGTCGCAGCGCACCCCGACCAGGTGCCCGCAATAGCGGTTGAAGTGCAGGACCGCGAGCATCTCCCGGGGCGAGGTGAGATACCCCAGCGCTGTCAGGCCCAGCGCCGGCGCCACACTCCCGCCCAGCAGGGTCAGCAGCATCGCCGACTGGCTGATCGGCAGGCCCCACCGGTCGAAGTCCCATTCCGGATGCTGGCGCACCCGGGCCCGCACGCTGACGTGCATGATGCGGACATGCAGCGAGATCGCCCGGGCCAGTGTGCCGGGCCGCAGCACTGCGCCGGGGCCGCTCACCTCGATCCACCACCGGGAGGTCTCCATGTAGCGGTGCAGCGCCCGGTCACCGGCGTAGCCGCCGGACAGCGAAAGAGGAAGGGCCAGCCAGCTTTCGGTGTAGGTGTCCATCGTGCCGGCGTTGCCGACCGCGCCGAGCGCATAGGCCCAGCGTCGCCAAACCGCCGCGCCCTCCTCGACCAGTCCGGTGTCGACCCAGTCCGGAACCGTCTCGAAGTCGGCGAACAGCGCTCGCATCGAATCCGGTGCCTCGGGCACGTTCGCGATACCCACCTGCAGGGCCTGCTCGACGAGGTCGCGGGCCCGGCGGGCACCGATCTCTCCGTGGTAGGTCTCCGCGACGAACCGTTCGGCTACCGGATCGCCGGCGGTGAGGCCGGTCTTGAACGCCGCCGCGACGTCATCGGTGGGGAACAGGTCAAACCCGGTCAGTCGCAGCACTCGATCCCGAAGCCGCGCATGCGAGGTGCCGGTGCGGGCCTGCGGATATCGGAATGCCGCCGGAACCGCCACCATGCCGGGGTGTCAGAAGGCGCCGGGTGCGCGCACGACGAGTGGGACGGCGGGAAACGCTGCGGCCAACTCCGAGCGGCACCTGCGCAAGGCCGCAGTCCCGTAGCCCTTCTTGCGGTGCTCAGGATGAATCCAGATCCGGACGTTGACCTCTCCGCCGGCGAGTTCGCCGAACACCATGCCGACCTTGTCGTCGCCGTCGAGGGCGACGAACCAGGCTGCCTCCTCGGCGCGCAGACGGTCACGCGCGGAGCGGATTTCGTCTTCCAGGCTGCCTGCGGGTGAACCCGAACCGTCGCCGGCTGCGCCCACCTCCTCAGTGCGGGCGCCGAAGATATCCCGGTCGGACTCGTCGGCGAAGGGCCGCAACCGCAGGCTGTCATCCGCACTGGCGGGCCGCTCGGACACGGTGAAGCTCAGCTGGCTGTTGAGGTCATCGAGTTCGGCGGCGATCCGGCGCCTCGACTCCGTGGTGAACTGATCCAGACGCATTCCCATCAGCGCCTCGCTGCCGACCCTCGGGGTGCCCAGCAGGTCCGTGACGGCGTCGATGGCCGCTCCACGGTCGGCAGACTCGACGATGGCGTCGACCAACTCATGTCGGCGCTCGAGGGCGGTCAGCAGGGCATCGGCGATAGCACGTCGGGTGACGGCACGGTCCTGATCGGTCATGGCCTAAGCCTAGCCCCGGCGCTCGCCGATGGGCAGACCCACAGGCCGCTCTACGGCTCCTTCGACACCGCCGACGGCGACGGCCGGTTCTGCCAAGGTGGTTCACCGTGGCGAAGACCGTCACATCGCCGGACGGCAACCACGTCACCGTGTACCCCGGCGAGACGGTCGAGGTCCGCCGCCAAGTGCCCGTACCGGGGTGCCTCCAGTGGCCTACATTCGGTGGGGGCGGCATCCGGCCGTCCACGCCGGCTTGTGAGCCGCCGACACGCCGAAGGGATACCGACACGTGCTCGAGCGCGCCCTCGTCGTGACCGCGGCCCTGGCCAGCGCGGTGTTTCTCGCCATCGGAATTGTCGTGCGCCAGCGTGCCACCCTGGACGTGCCGGAAGACCAGGGCGTCAGCACCGTGATGGTGACCACGCTGCTGCGCCGTCCGCTGTGGTGGGCCGGTACCGCCGCAGCCGTCACCGGCTACGTGTTCCAGGCCGTCGCACTGGCTTTCGGGTCGCTGTTGCTGGTGGCGCCGCTGCTGGTGTCCGCCCTGTTGTTCGCCCTGCCGCTCAGCGCTCGGCTGGCCGGGCGGCGAGTGACCCGGGTGGAGTGGGTCTGGGCGGTGGTTCTCACCCTGGCGCTGGCGGTGTTCGTCGCACTTGCCCGAGCCACCCCCGGCGACTACCGAGGTTCCGAGCGGCCTGCCGTGGTGGTGGCCGCCGTTGCACTCGCCGTGACCCTCGGCACGGTGCCGGTGGCCATCCGGCTGGCGGGCTGGCGGCGGGCGCTGCTGCTCGGCAGCGCGGTGGGGGTGCTGTTCGGAGTGGTGGCGGTGCTAACCAAGATCGTGATGAACACCGTGACCGAGGGTAATGCGGTCCGGTTGCTGACCTCACCGATCGGGTACGTCCTGGCGCTGGTCGGGGTGATCGCCACCCTGCTGCAGCAGTCGGCGTTCCATGCCGGCTCGCTACGGGCCTCGGTGCCGGCGATGCTGGTGCTCGAACCCGTCGTCGCGGTCCTACTCGGCCAGGTCGTCCTCGGTGAGCATCTGACCGCAAATCCGCCCACTGCCGTCATCCTCGGGATCGCGCTCGCGGCGATGGCGGCCGCCACCATTGCCCTAGGCCGCGACGAAGGCGCCTACGAGGAGGAACTGGAGGCCCAGGTCGGTACCCGGGCGGCGGGGCGCCCGGCGATATGACCCCGACGATCGACCCGCTCGCCCAGATCGCGGCAGGCCCGGACGGCCCGACGGTGGGGGCCTTCTTCGACCTGGACGGCACCCTGGTGGCCGGCTTCACCGCGGCCGCCCACGCCAGCGACCGACTCCGAAACGGGCAGGCCCGGATCGGCGAGGTGCTCGGCGTCGTCGAAGCCTCGCTGCGCTACAAACTGGGCCGGATGCAGTTCGAGAAACTGCTGGATCGCGCCGCCGGCTACCTTCGCGGTGATGCGCTGGCGGATCTCGACGCGGCCGGTGAGCGGGTTTTCGCCGAGCAGGTGGCCGAGAAGATCTACCCGCTGATGCGCCAGATCGTGGAAGCACACCGGGACCGCGGCCACACCCTGGTGATGAGTTCATCGGCGCTGACCATCCACGCCGAACCGGTGGCCAGGGCACTCGGGATTCCCGACGTCATCTGCAATACCTTCGAATTGGACCCCGACGGCCTGTTGACCGGCCGGATCACCAGGCCGATCGTCTGGGGCCGGCAGAAAGCCGCTGCCGCGCAGCGGTTCTGCACCCGGCGCGGGGTCGACATCCGACAGAGTTATTTCTACGCCGACGGCGACGAGGATGCTGCCCTGATGAAACTGGTCGGGCATCCGCGCCCGGTCAACCCGCGGGCGGGCCTGGCAGCCCTGGCCGCGGCGGAGGGCTGGCCGGTGCTGCGCGTCAGCGCGCCCGGCCAACGCGGATCCGCCGATGCGCTCGGGCATCTGCCGGCGATGGGTCGGGCCGCGCTGGCAGCGGCGTTCAGCGCGGTGGCACTGCGCGGTCGTCGGCGCTGAGTCAGGTGGCGCCGGGTCACACGGCGCCGGGTCACATGGCGCTGGGTCACATGGCGCTGGGTCACATGGCGCTGGGTCACATGGCGCGGTGTGGAACGTCGGTGATCAGACCACCGTCCACCACGTACTCCGAGCCGGTCGAGAACGAGGACTCGTCGCTGGCCAGGAACACCATGAAGGTGGCCACCTCCTCGGGTGTTCCGGCCCGGCCCATCGGGGCCGTCACGATATCGTCGGGCAGATGCCTGGTCATCGGCGTCCGGATGAAACCCGGATGGATCGAGTTCACCCGGATCTTCTCCGGCGCCAACTCCAGCGCCGCCGACTTGGTCAGCCCGCGCAGCCCCCATTTCGACGCGACGTAGCTGTGCGCCCAGGTCGCCCCGCGCATGCCCTCGATTGAGGAGATGTTGATGATCGAGCCACCGCCGGCCGCGATCATCGGCTCGATCACCGCCTGGATGCCGCGCATCGCGCCGGTGAGATTGACGTCGAGGACCTTCTGCCATCGCGTAATGTCCGCGGTCTTAAGCGGCGCGACCTGCACCATGCCAGCGTTGTTCACCAGCACGTTGAGCGTGCCGAAGGTCTGTACGGCGGTGTCGACCGCGGCCTTCCAGTCCTCGGCGCTGGTCACGTCGAGGTGGACGTAGCGGGCCGAGTCCCCCAACTCCGCGGCGAGCGCCGCACCATCGTCATCGAGGATGTCGCCGATCACCACCTTGGCCCCTTCGGCGATCAGCATGCGGGCGCCGGCAGCACCCATCCCGCCGGCCCTGGCGCCGCCGGTGATCAATGCCACTTTGTCGTCTACGCGTCCCATGGGCGGTCACGCTACTAGAACCTGTTCCAGTTTCGGCTCCGGCTGCGCATACTGTGCCCATGGCTATTCGCGTCGTCCACATCGGCACCGGAAACGTCGGCCGACTCGCCCTCGGGGAGCTGATCGAGAACCCGGCCTTCGAACTGACCGGATTGTGCGTCTCCGCGCCGGACAAGGTCGGCAGGGACGCCGGCGAACTCGCGGGCCTGGATGTGACCACCGGTATCGCGGCGACCGATGACCTGGGGGCGGTGCTGGCGACCGAACCGGAATGCGCGGTGTACTGCGCGATGGGCGACACCCGGACCCCCGATGCCATGCGTGATGTCGGCCGCATCCTGGCTGCCGGGGTCAATGTGGTCGGCTCGGCTCCCGGGGTGCTGCAGTTTCCCTGGCGGGTGATCCCGGACAAGTACATCGAGCCGCTGGAAATTGCTGCTCGGCAAGGCAATTCAAGCATCTTCATCAACGGCGTCGACCCCGGATTCATTACCGACCTGATACCTCTGGCGTTCGCCAGCACCTGCCGCAGCATCGAGCAGGTGCGCTGTATGGAGATTGCTGACTACGCCACCTACGACGGCGCGACGGTGATGTTCGAGGTGATGGGATTCGGCAAGCCGCCCGGTGAGATTCCGATGCTGTTCCAGCCCGGCGTGCTCAGCGTGGCGTGGGGCACCGCGATCCGGCAACTCGCCGCCGGACTCAAGGTCGATGTCGACGCCATCACCGAGAGTTACCAACTTGAGCCCGCACCTGTTGCGTTCGACATCGCGGCCGGCCACATCCCCAAGGGCGGAGTCGCGGCAGTGCGTTTCGAAATCACCGGCATGGTCAGCGGCCGGCCGGCGATCGTCGTGGAACATGTGACCCGACTGCGCGGTGATCTACGGCCGGACTGGGCCCAGCCCGCGCAACCCGGTGGCTCCTACCGCGTCGAGATCACCGGCGAACCGTCCTACGCCGTGGACATCTGCCCCACCAGTGGACTCGGCGACCACAACCATGCCGCCATCTCCGGAGCGGCCGGCCGGATCGTCAACGCCATCCCGTCGGTGATCGCGGCGCCACCGGGAATCCGCACCACCCTGGATCTGCCGGTGACCAGCGGGGTCAATCTGTTTGGGTGACCTTTTCGGTGGTGTTTCGGCGGGGTTACTAGCTGCTCATCATTTACTGAGCAATAACTAGCGCACATACGTTCTAACGAGTGCGCGTGTGGGGTGAATCTGACCCAGTGGGCACGACTGCAGGGAGTGCACCCGCAGACGGCGTATCGCTGGTTCCGTGAGGGCGCCCTGCCAGTGCCCGCGGTGCGGGTGAATTCGCGGTCGGTGTTGGTCTCGCCTGAGGCGGCGATGGCCACCCCGACCACCGCGTTCGGGCTGTCTGCGCGGGTCTGGTCACATGAGCAGAAGTCCGATCTCGACCGCCAGGTCGCCCGGTTGTCCACGTGGGCGGCGCAAGCCGGCGGCCAGGTGGTGCGTGTTGAAGCCGAGATCGGTTCCGGGATGAACGGCTCACGCTCGAAAGTCCTTCGGCTGCTCGCCGACCCGGCAGTCACCACCGTGGTGGTCGAGCACCGCGACCGGCTGGGGAGGATGAACACCGCCCTGGTGGAAGCCGCGTTGTCGGCGCACGGCCGGCGGCTGGTGGTGCTTGACCACGGTGAGGTCGACGACGATCTGGTGCGCGACATGGTCGAGGTTCTCACGTCATTCTGCGCACGACTGTATGG
>LFFF01000087.1 GCA_001510415.1 Actinobacteria bacterium casp-actino6
TCGGCGGCGCAGTCGCGGGGGGTGTGGCCCGAGAGCGCCGGGATCTCCTGATCGAGCCAGGCCTCCTCGAAGTTGCGGACCATCTCCTCCAGGGCCGCCGCCACCTCAGGGCTCGTACCGGGGTCGAGCAACCCGGCCGGCGGGGAGCCGGACAGTTTCTCCAGATCGGCGATTTCGTCGACGGTCTGACGGGTTTTGGCGAGGAGCTCCGCCGACGGGTCCAGCGCGCGAATGACTTTCAGCACCCGCTCGAAGCGGTTCTCGCTGTTGGCATGGATGTGCAGCTGGTCTTCCCGCAGCTCTAGGTGGGCGCGGATACGCCGCACGGCGTCGGTGACGACGTGCTCCAGCCAAACGCCGTCGCCGTCGCCCTCGACACGCTCGTAGGTTTCGTCGAGTCCGGCGGCCAGGGCCTCCGGGTCGGTCACCCGCAAGGTGGCGTCGCACAGCAGCATCGGCTCGCCCTCGGTGTTGTTCAGCACCGGCGGTGCGAACCGCCGCGACAGAAAGGCCACCAGGTCGACAGGGTCGGGCTCGTCGTCGAGCAGGGTCACCAGCCGGTCCCGCTCGATTAGTGACAGCGGCTCCATGCCGCCGAAGATCTGCATGGTGTCGCCGACCGGAACGATTCGCCCGCAATAGAATTCGCCCACTCTGACCATCGAGCTGGCGGAGAGTTCGCTGACCTCGCAGATATCGCCGGTGCGTACGTCGCGCACCGTCATTCCCTCGCCGGGCCGCACCGCGACGACCTCGTGCACCGAACGCTCCACCAGCAGCCACTGCTCGGCCAGCGACCGTTCGTCGCCGGGCAGCAGGTGGCCGCGGAGCGCGAGGAAATCCTCGAAGGCCCCGCCTTCGAACAGCACCACGTCAAGGACCAGCGGGTCCTCGTGCAAGGCCCGATCCAAAGCCTCCGGGCTGTCCGAGTACGCGGCCCGTTCCCGCGCGCAGGCCAGCATGAGCGGGCCGAACTCGCCGTCCATTACGTCGGTGGCGGCTTTGCGGTAGAGCCAGCCGACCCGATCCTCCAGCGGCACCTGCTCACGGTTGAGGTGGCAGACCTTGTACTTGCGGCCTGACCCGCACCAACACCGCTCATTGCGGCCCAGGCCGGTCCGGGGCGCGGGCCGGTAGCGCTGCAGCTGGGTGACGATCTCGTGGTCCTCGGGCATCCCGGCCCGGCGCAACAGGCTCAGCGCGCGTTCGGCATCGCTGCGATCCTCGGCGTAGCGGGCCAGCGACAGCAGCGGCAAAGGCCAAGACGGATCTAGCGATTCGGCCTGCTCGAAGAATCGTTCGGCGGCCTCGATCTCGCCGAGGCGTTCGTGGGCCTTGCCCCGCAGCCAGCGCAGGGCGGGCCGGGCGGCGCGCGGCGCGTTCGACTCAGCCGATTCGGCGAACAAGCCCAAGGCCGCCGCCGCCCGCCCGTCCCCGGCCGGGATCTCGTCGTGCACGGCGGCGGCCACCAATGGCTCGGCCAAGAACTCCAGGGTGGCACGCACCACCGTGCCGACGGGTGGCGCGGTCTGATCCAGCGGGAGGACGGCCTCTTCGACGGAGCCGGCATCGTCCTCGGCATCGTCGTCGGTCAGGCTCAGTAGGTTCATGGCATGTTCGTGGAGCCGTTTGATCACCAGCACGGCGAGGGCCTCATCCTCGTCGAGGCCGTGGCGGGCGGCGATGGTGGACACCCGGCTCTCCGTCTGCCAGCTCTCGAAGTCGAATCCCGGCAGCGCCACCAACTCCCGCTCGCAGACGAATCCGGCGTCGGTCAGTTGCTCACCCAGTGGTGCCACCGGCCGGCGAAAGGCGGTGTCGTCGGTGGCGCAGGCCGTCCACACCGCGGTGTCGAGCATCATCGGGGCCTCCGCGGATGCTTCCAGTACCGGCGTCAACAGCTCCGCCAGATCGCCGGGCGAGGCCTCCGCGACGACAGCGATGTCGAGCCCGTCGGGGCTGACCCGGACGCCGATCAGGTCACCGGCGCCGGCGCCCCGGGCGGCCAGCCGACCCTCCGGCAGCAGCAGGATCCCCTCACCGACGTCGACCGTCGCGGGCACCCCGCGCTCGGCGAGGACGTCGTCATCCATACCGGCGAACACTTCGAGGAGCGGGGATCCGTCGCAGAGCCGCTGATAGTCCGGTATCTCGGTCAGCATCGACAGTGGGGAGAGATCGCGATCCCAGCCGATCGCGTCGTTCTCGGCTTCCTGAGCCGTCAGGCGGTGGGTGAAGATCCGGCCGTCGAGCAGGGCCGGCAGCCAGACCCAGCGTCCGTCGGCCAGCGGCAACACCGGCGCGATGTCGTTCTCGAGGAGTTCACCGAGCGCATCTGCGGGGTCGGGCGGCAGGTCGATGCCCGCCGCGGTCAGCGCGTCGAGCAGATCGTCCGCGGTGCTGGGGCCGCATTCGGCAAGCAGTCGGTAAACGGTGGCGGCGAAGCGGTCCTCAGAGGTGTCGGGCACGGGATGGACGTTACCGGCCGTCGGTGACCGGGAACGCGGCGACGGTGGCGGTCCCCCGCCGCCGCCGCAGCCGTTAGGGACAGCTTGCACCGCACCGCCAGCCCGGACGGACCGGCGACGATCAGCGTCTTGAGGATCTGTTCGGCCAGCAGGTCGTGCTGGCCGGCCAGGGCCGCGACCGCTTCCTCGCCGTAGGACTCGGCCCGCGCGTCGTGCTGATAGGCCAGGACCTGATGGGGCACGCCGGCCGCGATCAGAGCGGCGAGCGCCGGGGTGGCTGCACGAGACACGTTCAGGCATCCCAGTCGCGGTTCACCAGCCGCCGGGCAACCGAGCGGGCTCGCACGGCGCACGAGTAGTACAGATTGGCCAGCGTCACAGGGCCTTTCAATGCGTGCGGGACGAATGCGTTGAAACAGATGATGTTGTCGCGGTAGGTGTAACTGCCGAATCCGTATCCCGCGGGCTGGATCGAGAGGTCGTCCTGGTTGAGCGCCATCGCCAATCGGGCGCCGTTGTCGGTCGACCCGGCGGAAAACGGAAACCGTTGCAGGATCAGCAGTCCGCTCCCGTAGAGCGGGTGCGGACTGTCGCCGATGATCTGGCACAGCGACGTGCCGTCGGCGTAGGGGAACTCCACCGTGAGGCCGCTGCCGGCGCTGCTCGCCCCCAGCGAGGGCGGCTGCATCATGTGCTGCTGGACCACCTGCTCGAAGTCTCCGGCCTGCCACCGGCACGGCTGCCGGCCGTCCTCGACGAGGAGGCGCGCCGACAACGCGATCTCATCGGGTGTCTCGCGAACTCCGCTGTCGGGATGCGCGCTGACGGCGAACCTCCCGTGCACCTGTTCGGCCAGAGCGGGTCCCAGCAGCATGGCCTCGGCCAGTTGGGTCGCCGCGGCCGCACTGAGCAGCACCCGCATCCACTGGGCGTTCTCCTCGTGGACCAATGCCAGCGAGCACAGCCCCAGCCGTCGGGTCTCGGGGTCATACACCGGGCCGGCCAGTGCGGCGGTCTGCATCGGTCCGGTGCAGATGTCCTCGGCGGCCTGATCGGTGAGGTCAAGGTCGTCGACCATGTCGGTCCGGACACCGATGAGGTACCCGGTCTGTCCGTCGGGGCCCTCCTCCTCTCCGATGATCTCGATGGTCTGCGCGTTCTGGTAGGCCCACCAGGTGAAGCCGTCCGGCCGGCGCACCGCCCACTGGTCGTCAACCTGTAACTGCGTGGAGTAGAGCCACTCGATGGCCTGTTGGCCGGCGTTCATGCTTCCCCCTGTTTCTGCCCGTGCAACACCCGAATGCCGTCGCGGATCGCCGCCTGGGCGGCGACGTCGGACTCGTTGTAATCCAGACACCACTGCTGAGCCCCGCGGGCCTCCGGGCCGGCGCCGCGGGCGATCTCGATCTTGGTCATCGACAGCCGACCGCCGGGATCGTCCACCGCCCAGGTGAATCCGAGGAACTGAGCGACGGCCTTGATGGAAGCTTCCCCGCGGACGTGGAACGTCCCGGTGAACCATGTCCGAAGGTCCACGGTGAGACCATCCAAAGCGGTTGCGACACAGCCGAATTTCCGGGTCATGCTCACTTCGGGATGTGCCCAGTGGTAGACGGCGACGGTGCGACCCGAGGACTCGGCCTCCGCGCGCAGCCGAGCGATGACGGCGGCCGCGCGCTCGGCGAGTGCGATCTCGCCCTCGTCGTCGAGGGGCCCGAAGGACACCACCGGCTGATAGCGGGCGGTGGCGTCGTCCTGGCCGTCGCAGATCATCCGGGCCTGCCGCACCGCGGCCTGCAACCGCTTGAGGGCCTGCTTCCGGCTGTACTGGGTGACCTCCGGGTGATAGTCGTCGAAGAAGGCCGGATCCCCGGGATCCAGGTCGGCCAGCGCACCCGTCGTCGCGATCCCCATCCGTCGCAGCATCTGCCACTCGCGGGTGTCGAGACGGCCGCGGGTGATCGCCGCCGAGGGGTCCTCGGGACCCATCTGATCGGCGCACCACAGCTCGTACGGGCACAACCCGCATTCCTTCTGGCCGATCGGAACCACCAGCGGCTGAGGGTCATCGGCGGCCCCGGTGATCAAGGTGGCGGTCGCAGCGACCTTCACCCGGAAGTCGTGTTCGTGGTCGTAGCGTTCCAGCACCGACCGCATGGCCTTGCCTCTGCTGCGGGAGAACGTGGGCCGCGTCGGGGTGGACAGGTCGTGCCAGACGAAGACTGGTTCGTGCTCGCGGCCCGACACCGCCACGGTGCTGGTGCCGATGATCGCCCCGAACAGCCGGTCGGGTCCCGGGTGGAAGCCGCAGGCCTGCAGCATCCGGGTGTAGTGCGCCAACTGCAGGCCGTCTTCGTAGTGATGAGAGGTCGCGGTGCACCCGGGCAACTCCCACCAGATGTCGGGCCGCACCAGGGAGGACACCGGCTTGGACGTCTTCTCGGCGGCGCCCAGGGTTTTGTGGTGCTTGACGTCAGCGGGCAGATAGCCGCCACCGACCTTGACGAGCACGTCCGGCCTGCCCTTGCGCCCGCCGGCA
This sequence comes from Actinobacteria bacterium casp-actino6, assembly GCA_001510415.1. Taxonomy (GTDB): domain Bacteria; phylum Actinomycetota; class Actinomycetes; order Mycobacteriales; family Mycobacteriaceae; genus Mycobacterium. Next base: position 5,008 of record LFFF01000087.1, read on the forward strand.
GTGTCATCCGGCAGCCACCCGCCCAGGACGAGTGGCGCCCCGGACTCCATGGCCGCCAACGTTTTCGCGATCGCCGCGGGCTTGCGCAGGCCGGGATCAATCAGCTCCGCGGTATCGGGGTGCAGTCTGACCAGTTCGGCGAACACCTCGGCTTCGAACTGCCGGCCGGCGTCGAAGAGGGCCTGCAGTTCTGCCGAGGGCACCCACTCCGGAACCGGAACCAGGGGCGCGAAGTCGTTGTGGGTGCGCACCGGACACTGCTTGGCGGCATAACCGCCCAGCAGGACGGGCTCTGCCGGACCGGTGCGCGACACATTCTCAGTATGACGAAGGGGCACGACATGGCCGGGCTCGCTGCCGCTGATCGCGTCGAGTAGCCGCAGGGGCGGGCGGCGAGGCTTACGCGGGCGCGGGGACGGGGCGGCCCATGCTCTTGTAGATGTCCTCGATCAGCGTGATGCTCTTCGCCGCCAACGCATTGTTGGGATCAATCTCGAGGGCATCCCGGAACATGCCGAGCGCCTTCGGGTATTTGTCCCTGGGCACCAGCGCGGGGTCCAACATGATCTTCTCGGCCTCTTCGGCAAGCTGCTGAGCCTGCTGCTGCTGCTGGTCGGAGACAGCGGGAGCGGCCGCGGCCACCGTCAGGCTCGAACCGGGCGCGGTCGGCGCCTCGGCCTTGTTGTCCTCGGTAGCCGCCGCGCTGCAGCCGGCGACGGCGAGGGCTGCGCAGGCCCCCGCGAGAAGAAGCCTCACCCGAGTTGCCATCTACCCATTATGGTTCCTGATTCGCCCATCTGGCTATGCGGCTGGCATTACGTTCACCGGCGATCACGAAGAACAGCGAAACCGCGCTCCCTGCCCCTCCGCTGCCCGAAGTGAAATCAACGCCAGGCCCCTAACTTCACTTATTTGCCTAAGTGAAGTTAAAGTAGGACATGGCGTCACTTCGCCCCATCACCTACGAGACGCTCCGGTGGGAACCCCAGCAGTCGCGACCCGCGGGCCCGGGCCGGGCGGTGGGCACCTATCACCCCGCCGTCCCAGCCGCCATCGCCGCCCTGACGCTGGACCTTCCGCCGGCCGTCCACGCGGAGGCGGAGGCCGCCAGCCGCGAGATCACCCGATTCGACGCCGAGCTCGGGGACGACATCGCGCCGTTCGCCGCGGTGTTAATGCGCTCGGAATCCGCCGCCAGTTCCCAGATCGAGAATCTGACGGCCTCGGCCCGCGCCATCGCCGAGGCCGAACTGCCCGGCGTTGCTGCCAAACGCAACGCCGAGATGATCGTCGCCAACACCGCCGCGATGCAGGCCGCCCTTGCCTTGTCGGACAACGTCGACGCCGCCGCCATACTCGCGATGCACCGCGCCCTGATGGCATCCCAGCCGCGGCACACCCCCGGGGAGTTCCGTACCGAGCCGGTGTGGATCGGCGGCGGCTCGACGCCCGTCGGCGCGACCTTCGTCGGCCCACGCCATCACCTGATTCCCGCCGCGATCGCCGATCTGATCACGTTCGCGCGGCGCGCCAACATCCCCGCACTGCCCCAGATCGCTTTGGCGCACGCACAGTTCGAGACCATCCACCCCTTCACCGACGGCAACGGCCGGACCGGCCGCGCCCTGGTCCAGGCCATGCTGCGCACCAAGGGCCTGACCCGCCAACTGACGGTGCCGGTCTCGGCCGGACTGCTCGCCGACACCGCCGCGTACTTCGACGCCCTTACCGGCTATCGCAACGGTGACGCCGCCCCTATCGTCGAGTGCTTTTCGCGTGCCAGCAGCCGGGCGATCGACAACGGCCGCCTGCTCGTCACCGAACTGCGAGACATCCGTCGGTGTTGGAACGACGAGATCACCGCCCGCTCGGACTCCGCGGTCTGGAAGCTCGCCGATCTGCTGACCCGGCGCCCCGTTGTCAACGCCGCGCTGCTCGCCGCGGAACTGGGCATCGACTCCACCAACGCCCACCGCTACCTCACCCCGCTGACCGAGGCCGGAATCCTCATCGAGACCACCAACAGGGCGCGCAACCGAATCTGGCGGGCGCCTGAAGTGCTTGCGGCGCTGGACGCCTTCGCCGAACGGGCCGGGCGACGCGGGTGAGGACGGGAGGTGGCCGGTGCCGACGAGCCGGATCCTGCGCACGGCGTTACCCTCGCTGAGTGGGAACCGGAGTCGGTCGCGGCATTTTGACGGGCCGGCTCGGCGTGCTGGTCTTCGGCACGGCGGCGCTGTTCGTCCTGTTCCAGATGGTGCTGCAGACCTTCCCCAGCGTGATGCGCGAGGGGCTGGTCGTCGACCTCTCCCTCAACGACGCGGGGTTCGGCGGGCTGTCGTCGAGCTTCTACTACCCCTACATCCTGTTGCAGATTCCGGCGGGAATCATGGTGGCGCGCTTCGGTGCGCGGGCGGTGCTCATCACCGGGGCCGCGATCTGCACGGTGGCGTCCTTCCTGTTCGCGATGTCCCAGACCGCCAATTTCGCGGAGGCAACCCGGATTCTGATGGGACTGGGGGCCGCACCCACCGTGGTGTGCGCGTTGACGCTGGCCGCGCAGTGGTTCCCCGCCCGGCTCTTTCCCCTACTGGCAGCGTTGACCGAGATGGCCGGGATGGTCGGGGCGGCGGTGGGCCAGGAGATCCTCGGGTTCATCGTCGAACACTCCGGGTGGCGCACCGGCATGCTGCTGTTGTCCGCATGCTCGGCGCTGCTGCTGGTTCTCATCGTGCTGTTCATCCGGAATCACACCAGCGGCTCCGGCTCCGAGGAGCACCGGCCGACAGTCGCTGACATGCGGCGGTTGCTGACCTCCCCGCCGATCCTGTCCGCCGCGGTGGCCGGTGGACTGGTGAGTTCGGCCGGGATGTCCTTCGGCATGCTCTGGGGTGTCTCCTACTTCCAGGCACATCATCAGATGAGCCTGACTGCGGCGTCGCTGTGCGCGTCCTTCTACTTCTGGGGATGCCTGCCCGGGATGCTCGGCGCGGCCTGGCTGTGTTCGCGCTACCGAAACGCCGTGCAGTTGCTGGCCGTCGGGGCGGCCGGGACGACGGTGGCCCTGGCACTGATCCTGTTCGTCCTGCACGGCCAGTGGCCCCTGAGCGTGGCGATGTTCGTCCTGGGGGTCTTCAACTCCACCTACGCGTTGGCCTTCACCATGGTCAAGGACGAGTCTCCGGACCATCTTTCCGGCGTCGCGATGGGCCTGACGAACATGGCGATCATGGGGATCGGCGCCATGCTGTTCCAGCCGCTGATCGGAATCCTGGCGCATGCCCGCGGCCAGGAGGTGCCCGGCGCCACGACGCTGAGCGTGATCCTCGTCGCCCAACTGCTGGCGCTGGTGGTTCTGCGGGCAGGACGGTTCGGGGCCGCGCGGGCGGGGTGAGTCCGCTGCTCACCGTGGGACGACGGCCGGCTGCGCAGTGATGACCATCGGCCCTGGCCTCCACGGCCGAACCGCCATAGCCTGGAAAGGCATTGGAGGTTGTGATGATCGAGGAATTGCAGGACATGCCCGCCGGCGTCCACGGTATCCGGATCTCGGGCCGGGTCACCGCCGATGATTTCGCGGAGTTCAAACCCACACTGGACCGAATGATGGACTCCGATGAGATCCGCTTCGTGGAGGTCATCGGGCCCGATTACGAGGGGTTCGGTCCGGGCGGGTTGCTGGCCGACTTCAAACAGGGATTCAGCACCCTCAAGCACATTCGCGACTTCAAACGCACCGCCGTGGTCAGCGACAAGGAGTGGGTCGCCCACACCATGCACGCGCTGGGCTGGATGATCCCCGGCGAGGTGGCGGTGTTCGGGATGGACGAATACGAGGACGCCAAGCGGTGGGCGGCAGGCTGAGCCAGTAGCTGCCCACGGGTTCGCGGCGCAGGGGCAGGCTCAGTCAGAGGTACGGATCTGCCCAGGCGCTGACGATGCGCGCCGCCCGGGCGGCCTGGTTCTTGCCGGCGAGCAGGTGGTCGGCTCCTTCGAGGGAGACGAAGCTGCGGGGATGTCGTGCGGTGCGGAAGATGTCACTCGCGTTGGCGATGCCCACGGTGTTGTCGGTCGGTGAATGCATGATCAGCAGCGCCCGATGCAGGGTTTTGATCCGCTCGCGCAGATCGGCGGCGCGGACATCCTCGATGAAGTGACGCTTGAGGGTCAGGGCCTTGCCTCCGACGAGGAACGTGGCTTCGCCGTCCTCCTCGATGCGCTGCACCAGGGCGTCGTAGTTGTGCTCGACGTGAGCGGGTTCGAACGGAGCGCCGATGCTGGCCACCGCCTCCACGCCCGGGCAATGGTGCGCCGCGGCGATGACGGCCGCGCCGCCGAACGAGTGCCCGACCAGCAGTCGCACCTCCCGGCCCGAGTTGTTCATGAACTCCACGGCCCGCACGGTGTCGGCGACCTTATGGGAGAAGGAGCCGTCGCCCCAGTCGCCCTCGGAGTCACCGAGCCCGAGATTGTCGAAGCGCAGCATCCCGATGCCGTCGCTGGCGAGTTGCTTGCAGATCCGGCTCGCCGCCGGGCAGTCCTTGCCGAGGGTGAAGCCGTGGGAGAACACTCCCCACCCACGAACATCGCCGGGCGGCAGATCGACGATGCCGGCCAGACTGGGCCCGGTCGCGCTGGCGAAAGTGACACGTTCAGACATGCATCAAGTCCTATAACCGATCCGGGGTGAGATGACGGTGCACGAGGCCCAGTGTCGCCGATGGGGTGGCCGTGTAACGGGCCTTCGGCCGCTTGCTCCGCACAGTTTCCCCCGGCAGTCGGGAGCGGTGGGCCCACACGGTGGCGCAGCTATTGGAAAGCCCGCCGCTCAGCGCGGGCCCGGCGCGAGGTGGAAGACGCGCAGGTCGCGGCCGGCGCGGGCCTCGTAGGCGTCGTACAGCGGCCAGATGGCCAGCAGGCGCGGCCACACCTCGACCCGGCGCTCGACGCAGAGTTGGCGGGCCACCACCTCGGTGGTCCGGCCCTCGAACGACACCGTCGCCTCCGGCGTGGCGATGAGGTTGCCCGTCCACGCGGGATGGTGGGTCCGGCCGAAGTTCGAGCCGACCACATACCAGCCGCCGTCGGCGGGCATGCAGGCCAGCGGGGTGTCGCGGGGTTCACCGGAGCGTCGGCCCGTGGTGGTGAGGACCAGGCTCGGAACCAGCAGCCGGCCGACGATGAACCGACCGCCGGTGAGCCGGTGCAGAGCGCGGTCCACGGGCGGCACCACCGCGGGGGCCACCACGGAGAACAAGGGTGCCGCGGCCATCCACTGCGTCGCCCTGCCGATCAGACCGTTGACGTCGAACGCTGCCATGCCCGAAGGCTACGGGCCGGCACGGACGGCGTGCAGCGCCTCCGTCGGCAGCTCCAACCCGACCTGCGCGCCGGGGGCGACCGTCACGTGCGGCGCAAGCTCCACGAACACCGACGTCGTACCCACCCGCACGCAGGCCCGCTGCTGGATACCGGCCGGCTGCAACGCCGTCACAACGCCGGTGAGGGTTGCCGCGGTCACCGGCACCAGGCGGAGCATCTCCTGCCGAATCACCAACGTGGCCGGCCCATCCCGGGCGTCATCATCGGCGGGCAGGACGACCGATCCCAGTTCCGAATGGTGCACGCCGGCGACGATGGTGCCGGGAATCTCGTTGAGTCCGCCCATCAACCGGTGCACCGCCACGGTGGACGGCCGCAGGTAGGCGGTGCGCACATCCGAGTGGTGCTCCAGCACTCCGCCGATCAGGACCGCGATGGCGTCGGCGACCACGGCCGCCTCGGACTGATCGTGGGTGACCAGCACGATCGTCGGATTGAGTTCGTCCCTGATCGTCCGCAGCAGCGCGTACATATCGCTGCGCAGTGCGCTGTCAAGGGCGCTGAAGGGTTCGTCGAGAAGCAGGACCTTCGGCTCTGCGGCCAGCGATCTGGCCAGCGCGACCCGCTGCGCCTGCCCGCCGGAGATGTCGGCGACAGCGCGATCGGCGTACCCCCCCAACTGCACCAGATCGAGGTACCGGCGCGACGCCGCCCGTGAAGCGCTACGGGACAGGCCCGCGGCGCGCCCGGCGAAGGCGACGTTGTCGATCACCGACAGATGCGGAAAGAGCAGCGGCCGCTGAAAGACCATGGCGATACCGCGCTTCTCCGCGGGGACGTCCGTCATATCGGCGCCGTCGAGCAGCACCGTGCCACCGGTGGGGGTGTCCAGGCCGGCGATCAGACGCAGCGCCGTGCTCTTGCCGGAGCCGGACGGTCCAAGCACCGCCAGGCAGCCGCCGGCGTCGACCTCGAGGTGGAGGCCGTCCAGCGCCGGGGCCTGCTGTCCTGGGTGCTGGCGGGTGAGGTTTCGCACCTGAAGTCGGGTAGTCACGTCCGCGTTCCCGTCCGCCGGCCGGCCCGGGCCACCACGATGAGCAGGATCAGCGGCGGAACCACCGCGGCCAGCGACAGCGCCGCGACGACCGCGCTGTTTCCGGTGCCCGCGGCGAACGACCCCACCAGGATCGGGACGCTGACCACCCGACCCCCACCGATGAGCAGGGTCACCACGTAGTCACTCCACCCGACGAGGAACGCCAGGAACGCCGCACCCGACAGCGCCGGCGCCAGTAGCGGAATCTGCACCCGGATCAACACCGTGGCGCGCGAGGCCCCCAGGGTGCGGGCCTCGTCCTCGTAACCGCTGTCGTAGGCGCCGAAGGCGACCCGCATCAGGTACGTCGTGTACGGGATCGCGGCGACAACGAGCACCGCGACCACCGCCACCGGACTCGGGGCCCGGGCCCGCAGGACCAGCACGTCGAGCCCGAGCGCCACCGCGAATGCGGGCAGGATCAGCGGCGCGAACAGCACCGCCTCGGTCAGCCGCGGCAACGGCACCCGGCCGGAGTCCAACGCACGCGCCGCCAGCGCCCCCGCCGGGGTGGCGATCGCCGCTACCGCCAGCCCCAGCGTCGCCGACACCACGAAGGCGCGCGGCGCGCCTGCAGCCAGGCCG
>LFFF01000088.1 GCA_001510415.1 Actinobacteria bacterium casp-actino6
CGTGGGCTGGCATGAGTCGACTCCCCCGGTCCGCGAGGCCGCCCCGGATACCCCCGGCAGCTGGCTGATCGCCGGTTTCGCGGAGTTGGCGGCCGGGCTTCCGGGGGCTGCCGTGATCGACCGGGACTCGGCCTCGGCGGATCCTGATGCCTGGCGGCGTGCCTTCACCGAGGCCGCCGAGCGGGGTGCGCCGGTCACCGGGATCGTCTGGCGCAGTTCCGGAGCGCCCTGCGCCGAGGAGTCCACCGCCGAACTCAGCGCGCGACTCGAGGCCGGGATCGGCAGTCTGCTCGGGGCCGTTCACGCCGCGCTGGCAGCGGAGAGAGCGAGCCTCACCGGAGGTCTGTGGATCCTCACCGAGCGGGCGGTGGCGACCGAACCGGGCGAGCCGGTGGACCCCGTGCAGGCGGCCCTGTGGGGACTCGGGCGCACCATCATCGCCGAACAGCCGACCCTGCGCTGCCGCCTGGTGGACGGCGACGGGACCGAGGAATCGCTCAGCTGGCTGACCGGAGCGCTCGGCACACCGGTTGCCGACCCCGAAGTCGCTGTGCGGCAAGGGAAGTTCCTGGTTCCCCGGCTGCTGCACTGGGCGCGCAGCGGTCAGCTTATGATGCCGCGGACGGATGACTACGTCCTGGCGCCGACCGAGCGCGGCGCGATCGACAACCTCCGCTTGATCGAGGCGCAGGTGGTCCCGCCCGCACCGCACGAGGTTCAGGTCCGGGTGGAAGCCGCCGGTCTGAACTTCCGTGACGTGCTCAACGTGCTCGGCCTCTACCCGGGTGATCCCGGGCCGATCGGCGGCGACCTGTGCGGCATTGTCACCGAAATCGGTTCGGAGGTAGCCGGATTCACAGTCGGCCAGCGTGTCATGGGCTTCATGCAGGGATCGTTCGCCAGCCGGATCAACGTGCCGGAACTCCTGCTGGCACCGGTGCCCGGAGGTGTCGACCCGGTGGGCGCGGCGACCATCCCGGCCGCCGCGCTCACAGCCCGACTCGCCTTCGACTGGGCGCAGCTGAAACCGGGGGACCGGGTGCTCGTCCACGCCGCCAGTGGCGGTGTCGGGTTGGCGGCGATCCAGTTGGCCCGACACCACGGCGCAACTGTGTTCGCCACCGCCAGCGCCCACAAGCGGGCGACATTGCGCTCCATCGGCGTGGACCACGTTTATGACTCGCGCAGTACGGACTTCGCGGATCAGATTCTGGCCGATACCGACGGCGCCGGCGTCGACGTCGTCCTCAACAGCCTGACCGGGGAGGGTTTCATCGAGGCGACGGTGCGGGCGACAGCCAATGGCGGCCGGTTCGCCGAGATCGCCAAACGCGATATCTGGACTGCCGAGCAGATGACCGCGGCGCGGCCGGACATCGCCTACGAGATCGTGGCACTGGACGCGACGACCCTGACCGATCCCGGGCACATTCAGCGGCTGATGCTCGAGGTGTCTGCGGGGCTGGCCAAGGGCGAGTGGACGCCGGTGCCGGCCGAGGTCTACCCGCTGACCGAGGCCAGGGCGGCGTTCCGCCGCATGCAGCAGGCGCGGCACATCGGCAAAATCGTGGTGCAGATGCCAAGACCGCTTCAGCCGCGTCCCGACCGGAGCTATCTGGTGACCGGCGGTCTCGGCGCGCTGGGTCTGCACACCGCGGAGTACCTGGCCCAACTCGGCGCCGGCGATATCGTGTTGACCAGCCGCGGCGTTGCCGACGCCGACGCCGAACGTGCCATCGCCGCTATCGCCGAGCGGTTCCACTGCCGGGTGCACGTGTACCCGGCCGACGTCGGCAGCGAGGCCGAGGTCGACGATCTGCTGGGGCGGATCCGCGCGGAGTTGCCGCCGCTGGCCGGGGTGGCTCATCTGGCCGGCGTCCTCGATGACGCCCTGCTGCCGGAGCAGACGGTGGCCCGGTTCCGCACGACGATGGCGCCCAAGGCGCTCGGCGCCCATCACCTGCACCGGTTGACCATCGACGACGATCTCGACTTCTTCATCCTGTTCTCCTCGGCGTCGGCCGTTCTCGGCTCGCCGGCGCAGGCCAACTACGCAGCCGCCAACGCCCTGCTGGACGGACTGGTCGCCCACCGCCGGGCGGGCGGGCTCCCGGCCACCGCCGTCAACTTCGGTCCGTGGGGCCGCGGCGGGATGGCCAGTTCCCAGGCGGCGGCGGCCAATCTCGGAGCCCAGGGCATGCTGCCGCTGGAACCGGCGTCGGCCCTGGCCGCGCTCGGCGAGGTCGTCCGGCACGGCACCGGACAGGCAACTGTCCTCAAGGCCAACTGGCAGCGGGCCGCTAAGGCGTTCGGCGGTATCCGCCCGCCGCTTCTGGACCAGGTCCTGCCCACCGACGACGCGACAGCGCCCGGGGACAGCGAGTTACTGCGCCAACTCCAGGAGATCCCCGAGGCCCAGCGGGCGGGGTTCATCACCGAATTCCTGCAGCGCGAGGTTCAGGGATTCCTGCGGCTCGCACAACCCCCCGCGGCATCCAGTAGGTTCCTCGACCTCGGCACCGACTCGCTGATGGCGGTCGAACTTCGCAACCGGTTGTTCGGGCAATTCGGCGGCCGGTTCGATATCAGCCCGACAGCGGTATTCGACTATCCGACGATCCGGGAACTGGCCGAGCACCTGGTCTCGCAGTTACCCGAGTCGGACCCGCCATCCCCGGCGGTGGAGGCGCCGGAGCCGGGGCCGTAAGCACGAGCTAGCCACACAGCCGGGATTCGGCGCCTACCAGTCCCAATAGCGTGCAGTGCGTCACAGAAGGCTTGCATTCGGGTTACCGGCCGTTATACATTCTCAGTGTTACTGGTGGGTAACTTGTAAGCAAGTACCCAACCCTGCAGGTGGCGTTCTCATCGAGGAGGAACCGTGGGCCACTACAAGAGCAATGTTCGTGATCAGGTGTTCAACCTGTTCGAGGTTTTCGGCTTGGACGAGGCCCTCGGCGAAGGTTCGTTCAGCGACCTCGATGCCGACACCGCCACCGAGATGCTGGGTGAGATGGCCCGCCTTTCCGAAGGTCCGATCGCGGATTCCTTCGTCGAGGGCGACCGCAACCCGCCGGTCTTCGACCCGGCGACGCACACGGTCACCCTGCCGGAATCCTTCAAGGCCTCGGTCCGGGCTTTCATCGACGGCGGCTGGGACAAGGTCGGCGTCATCGAGGACCTCGGCGGCGTGCCGGTCCCCAAAGCTCTGCTGTGGGCGCTGCACGAGCATGTGCTCGGCGCCAACCCGGCAGTGTGGATGTACGGCGGCGGCGCCGGTTTCGCCCAGATCATGTACCACCTCGGCACCGAGGAGCAGAAAAAGTGGGCCGTGCTGGCCGCCGAGCGCGGCTGGGGCTCGACCATGGTGCTGACCGAGCCGGATGCCGGCTCCGACGTCGGCGCCGGGCGCACCAAGGCGGTCAAGCAGGACGACGGCTCCTGGCATATCGACGGGGTGAAGCGATTCATCACCTCGGCGGACTCCGATGACCTCTTCGAGAACATCATGCATCTGGTGCTGGCCCGCCCCGAGGGCGCCGGACCTGGCACCAAGGGCCTGTCGCTGTTCATGGTGCCGAAGTTCCTGTTCGACGTCGAGACCGGTGAGCCGGGCGAGCGTAACGGCGCCTTCGTCACCAACGTCGAACACAAGATGGGCCTGAAAGTTTCCGCCACCTGCGAGCTGACCTTCGGCCAGCACGGCGTGCCGGCCAAGGGCTGGTTGGTGGGCGAGGTGCACGAGGGCATCGCGCAGATGTTCGACGTGATCGAGCAGGCCCGAATGATGGTGGGCACCAAGGCGATCGCCACTCTGTCGACCGGTTACCTCAATGCTCTCGAGTACGCCAAGGAGCGCGTGCAGGGCGCCGATCTGACCCAGATGATGGATAAGACCGCACCCCGGGTCACCATCACCCACCACCCGGACGTGCGCCGCAGCCTGATGACCCAGAAGGCCTACGCCGAAGGCATGCGAGCGCTGTACCTGTTCACCGCGACCTATCAGGACCCCGAGGTCGCCAAGGTGATCAACGGTGTGGATGCCGAATTGGCGATGCGCGTCAACGACCTGTTGCTGCCGATCGTCAAGGGTGTCGGATCTGAGCAGGCCTACGCCAAGCTCACCGAGAGCCTGCAGACCTTCGGCGGATCGGGCTTCCTGCAGGACTACCCGGTGGAGCAGTACATCCGCGATGCCAAGATCGACTCGCTGTACGAGGGCACCACGGCCATCCAGGCCCAGGACTTCTTCTTCCGCAAGATCATCCGCGACAAGGGCCAGGCGCTGGCGCATGTGGCCGGCCAGATCGAGGAGTTCGTGAAGAACGAGTCCGGCAACGGCCGGCTCAAGACCGAACGCGCCCTGCTGGCCCAGGCACTCCAAGACGTCCAAGGCATGGCTGCCGCGCTGACCGGCTACCTGATGGCCGCGCAGGAAGATCCCAAGAGCATCTACAAGGTGGGCCTGGGTTCGGTGCGGTTCCTGATGAGTGTCGGCGACCTGGTCATGGGCTGGTTGCTGCTGCGCCAGTCCGCGGTGGCGATGGCCGCCCTCGATTCCGGGGCCGCCGGTGCCGAGAAGTCCTTCTATGAAGGCAAGATCGCGGCCGCGTCGTTCTTCGCGAAGAACTTCCTGCCCCTGCTCAGTGGGACCCGGCAGACGGTGGAATCGCTGGACAACGAGGTGATGGAACTCGACGAAGCGGCGTTCTAAGCCGCAGCGGTTTTAGGACGCGCGAGGGCCCCGGGACTACGGTCCCGGGGCCCTCGTGTGTTGCCGGAACCTGATGACACCGGAACCTGATGACAGACTCAATGACCTAGGGCCCTACCCGGCCAAACCGGTTGTCTCTACCCTCGGTTCCGTGGCGGCACCCCGGAGTAGGCCAGACAGCGAAGAAACCGGCAGCGAAGAAACCGGCAGCGCTGGGTCTGATGCCGGCAAGCCCGGTAGGCCCTCCACCGGCAGCACGGCGGCGAGCAACCGCAATGCGCTGGAGAACATCGTCGGATCGTTCACCAAGGCGGGCGGCTTCTACGCCCGGTCCTGGGGTGCCTATCTCGGCGGCGGACGCAGTGAACTGCCGGTCGCCCGGCCCACCCTGTCGCTGGCGACCCACGCACTACGCGACGAGTTGGTGCTGGTGGGCCTGTTGTGGCGACGGCCGCTCAGCGACCCCGATGAGTACACCCTGATCAATCGGGAGGTGCACGAGGCGGTCGACTTCTACGGCGAGCGGGGGTGGCTGGAGAAGCCGCAGGACTACTTCACCGCCCCTCAGACTCCCACCGAGGTCTCGGTCCGCAGGTACACCAACCGCGGGCGCACCCAGGAGCGGTTGTCATTCGAGAGCGGTTACCAACCGCATCCCGGCGAACCCGGGGCTGAGCGCTGGATGAGCTACACCGGCAACCGTCGCGGCTACGCGCTGATGTTGCGGCATCCCGAACCCCGGCCGTGGCTGGTGTGCATCCACGGCACCGAGATGGGCCGCGCCGGCCTGGACCTGACCCTGTTCCGGGCCTGGCATCTGCACGAGGACTTCGGCCTCAACGTGATCCTGCCGGTGCTGCCGATGCACGGTCCGAGGGCCCGCGGGCTGCCCAAGGGGGCGGTGTTCCCGGGCGAGAACGTGATGGATGACGTGCACGGCACCGCCCAGTCGGTGTGGGATGTCCGCCGGGTGATCGCCTGGATCCGGGCCCAGCAGCCCGACGCCCGGATCGGGCTCAACAGCATCTCCCTCGGCGGCTATATCGCGGGCCTGGTCGCCAGCCTCGATGACGATCTGACCTGCGCCATCCTCGGGGTGCCGCCCTCGAATCTGGTCGAATTGCTCGGCCGGCACTCGGGCCTGGCCACCGACGATCCCCGCCGGATGACCATCGAGCTGGCCAAGCCGATCGGCCGGATGGTCTCGCCGCTGTCGATGGAACCCAAGGTGCCCGCCCGGGGGCGGTTCATCTACGCAGGCGTCGCGGACCGGATCGTGCACCCGCGTCAGCAGGTGATGCAGCTATGGGAGCACTGGGGCCGACCGGATATCGGTTGGTACCACGGCGGGCATACCGGGTTCTTCCAGGCCCGCCCGGTTCAGCGCTATATCGACGCCGCACTGGTGCAGTCCGGCCTTGCCGATCCCGACGTGAAGTAACGACGAAAAACGGAACGGGATCCAAGAAAAGGTGACCCGCCGCTGGAGTCCCCTCCGCTCCAGCGATGGTCACCCCGGGCTGAGTAAGCCCCGCGTTGTCGCCGGGTCGGGGGGTCAAACGACAACGCGGAGCTACCCGATCTGGGTGTACCCCATCCGCCGTGCCACCAAACCCGGCGCTTGCGATGCGGCGCGGTTCATGCCTCCAGGATCGCCGTCACGCCCTGCCCGCCGGCGGCACAGATCGAGATCAACCCACGGACCGGCCGGGACGGCCCCGGTTGGGCCGCCTTCTTTTCGGCGATCTGCTTGGCCAGCTGGGCGAGGATCCGGCCGCCGGTGGCGGCGAACGGGTGACCTGCGGCCAGCGAGGAACCATTGACGTTGAGTCTGGTCCGATCGATCGGGCCCAGCGCGCCGTCCAGTCCGAGCCGCTGCGTGCAGTACTCCTCGGACTCCCAGGCCTGCAGGTGAGCCAGCACCACCGAAGCGAACGCCTCGTGAATCTCGTAGAAGTCGAAGTCCTGCAGGCTCAGCCCGTTTCGGGCCAGCAGCCTGGGCACCGCGTAGGTCGGGGCCATCAGCAGGCCGTCCTCGCCGTTGACGTAATCCACCGCCGCGGTCTCGGCATCGACGAAATAGGCCAGCGGTGCCAACCCGTGCTCATCGGCCCAGTCCTCGCTGGCCAGCAGCGCCACCGAGGCGCCGTCGGTCAGCGGCGTCGAGTTGCCGGCCGTCATCGTGGCGTCGCCACCGAACGACGTGGTGGCGCCGCCACCCTTCACCCCGAACACCGGGCGAAGCGTGGCCAGCTTTTCCGGGGTGGTATCGGCCCGCAGGTTGTTGTCGCGGTAGAGCCCGAGGAACCCGGTGACCAGATCGTCGAAGAAGCCGCGGTCATAGGCGGCGGTCATGTTGCGGTGGCTGGCGGCGGCCAACTGATCCTGGTCGACGCGCTTGATACCCATCTGTTTGGCGGTGATCGCGGCATGATCGCCCATCGACAGACCCGTGCGCGGCTCGCCGTTGGTCGGGATCTCGACCCCGAGTGTGGCGGGCAGCGCGCCGGCCAGCTTGAGCCGGTCGAGGGTGGACTTCGAGCGCCGCAGCGCGAGCAGCGAGCGCCGGAGGTTCTCGCCCAACCCGATCGGGGCATCCGAGGTGGTGTCCACACCACCGGCGGCGGCCACCTGGTAGCGGCCCGCGGCGATACCGTCTGCGGCGGCGATGGCGGCCTGCAGGCCGGTCCCGCAGGCCTGTTGCAGGTCGAAGGCCGTGGTGTAGGGCGAAAGTGCGCTTCCCAGAACGCATTCCCGCATCAGGTTGAAATCCCGGCTGTGCTTGAGGACGGCGCCGCCGATGACCGCGTCGAGTCGCTGGCCGTGCAGTCCGAAGCGGTCCACCAGACCGTCCAGGGCGGCGGTGAACATGTCCTGGTTCGACGCCTCGGCGTAGGCGCCGTCCGAGCGGGCGAACGGAATCCGGTTGCCGCCGAGGACGGCGACCTTGCGACGACTCTGGGCGGACACGTCGACCTCCGCATGTTGTGGGGCACTGGTTTTGTGGGGCACTAGTTGTGTGGGGCACTGGTTTTGTGGGGCGGGACGGAATGCTGCGGACCCATCCTACGCACCGTTCTTACTTTGGAGTAAGTTCGAGGCACCGACGACGTGACCGCAGACGCGAAAGGCACTCCCGTGGCTTCCGACCTCCTGTCCCAGGTGATCAACTCCGCGCCGGGGTCTTTCCTGGCCAAGCAGTTCGGCCTGCCGGCACCCGAACCGTTGCGGCGCCGCCGGCCTGGTGACCCGCCGCTGGCCGGCCCGTTGCTGATCGGGGGTTCGGGCCGGCTGGCCGAACCGGTGCGGGCCGCACTGGCCGAGGACTACGACATCGTCGGCAACAATCTCGGCGGGCGGTGGGCCGACACCTTCGGCGGCCTGGTCTTTGACGCCACCGGCATCACCGAACCGGGCGGACTGCGCGGGCTGTACGAATTCTTCACCCCGTTGCTGCGCAACCTCGGGCCGTGCGCCCGGGTGGTGGTGCTGGGCAGCACCCCGGATGAGGTGCGCGACGCCGGCGAGCACATCTGCCAGCGGGCGCTGGAGGGTTTCACCCGCTCACTGGCCAAGGAACTGCGCGGCGGTGCGACCGCCGCACTGGTCTACGTCTCACCGGAGGCCAAACCCGCTGCCACGGGCTGTGAGTCGACGCTGCGATTCATCCTGTCGGCGCGCTCGGCCTACGTCGACGGCCAGGTGTTCCGGGTCGGCGCCGAGGACTCCGAACCGCCCGCGGACTGGAACACGCCACTGGCCGGCAAGGTCGCGGTCGTCACCGGCGCGGCCCGCGGGATCGGTGCCACCATCGCCGAGGTGTTCGCCCGCGACGGCGCCACCGTGGTGGCCGTCGACGTTGAACAGGCGGCTGAGGCGCTGGAGCGGACGGCGGCCCGGGTGGGCGGAACCGCCCTGGCCCTGGATGTCACCGCAGCCGATGCCGTCGACCGCATCACCGCGCATCTGCGGGACCACTTCTCCGATGTCAACGGCGGCCGGGCCGACATCCTGGTCAACAACGCCGGCATCACCCGCGACAAGTTGCTGGCGAATATGGACGATGACCGCTGGGACGCGGTGGTCGCGGTGAATCTGCTTGCGCCACTGCGCCTCACCGAGGGCCTGGTGGACAACGGCAGCATCGGAGCGGGCGGCCGGGTGATCGGGCTGTCGTCGATGGCGGGTATCGCCGGCAACCGGGGCCAGACCAACTACGCGACCACCAAGGCCGGGATGATCGGGATCACCGAGGCACTGGCACCGACCCTGGCGGCCAAGGGCATCACCGTCAACTCGGTCGCACCCGGGTTCATCGAGACGGCGATGACCGCGGCGATCCCGCTGGCCACCCGCGAGGTCGGCCGCCGGCTGAACTCGCTGTACCAGGGCGGCGAACCCGTCGATGTCGCCGAGGCCATCGGATATTTCGCCAGCCCGGCCTCGAATGCGGTGACCGGCACCGTGATCCGGGTGTGCGGCCAGGCCATGCTGGGGGCGTGATGGCGGAGTCCGGATTGCTCAGCATGGCCCGCGCGGCGGTGGGCGCGCTGCCGTTCATCCCGCGCGGCGACCGGTTGCCCGACCGGGCTCCGGTGGTCGCCGAGGTGCCGATAGCCCGGGCCGACGTCGCCGCCTACGCCGCAGCGACAGGACTGCGCTACGGCGACAACGTGCCGCTGACCTACCCGTTCGTGCTGACCTTCCCGACCGTGATGTCACTGCTGGCCGCCTTCGACTTTCCGTTCCCGGCACTGGGCGCGGTACATGTGGAGAACCACATCACCAGCCACCGGCCGATCGCGGTGACCGACACCGTCACCGCCACGGTGCACGCCGAGAACCTCCGCGAGCACCGCAAGGGTCTGCTGGTCGACTTCGTCAGCGCGGTCTCGGTCGGCAGCGACCCGGCCTGGCAGCAGGTGTCGACATTCCTGCACCAGCAGCGCACCAGCCTGTCCGGCGAGGCCAAGCCGGAACCCGGACCGCAGCCGAAACTGCCGGCGCCGAAGACTGTTCTGCGGATCTCACCGGGCCGGATCCGGCGCTACGCGGCGGTCAGCGGTGACCGGAACCCGATTCACACCAGCGCGCTGGGAGCCAGGCTGTTCGGCTTCCCGGCTGCCATCGCGCACGGGATGTTCAGTGCCGCGGCGGTACTGGCCAATATCGAAGGCCAACTCCCAGAAGCGGTCCGATACTCGGTGAAGTTCGGCAAGCCGGTCATCCTGCCCGCCGCCCCCGGGGTGTTCATCGACCGGGTCCCCGGCGGTTGGGATATCGCCCTGCGCAATCTCGCCAAGGGCTATCCGCACCTCACCGCGACGGTGCGCGCCCGGTAAGGCTCAGCGCGCCGGCGGTGGGTCCTTATCCCCCGAGGCGCCCTTGAGCCCGCGCCAGAACAGGTTGATCAACAGTTCGGCGGCCTCGTCGACATCCGCGTCACCGGCGCTGACCCGCGCCGCCACGGCCTCCCCGGCACCCACCAGCGCGACGGCCATCATATGAAAGTCGGTGTCCGGAACCGGATGTCGGGTTCCGGTCTCCAGCAGCCGGGCCACCAGGTCGATGATCCGTCCGCGGCCCTCGCGCACGGTGTGGGCAAAGGCCTGTGAACTGGTCGCCTGGGTGTAGAGCACGATCCAGGACGCCCGGTTGGCGTCGATATAGTGCAGCACCGAACCGATGGTGCGGCGCAGCACCTCACGCGGGCTCTGCTTGAGCGCCCCCTTGATGTCGACATCGGCGCGGATCGCCTCGATGAAACGGGTGAGTTCCCGGCTCAGGCAGGCTCCGAAAAGCTCTTCCTTGGAGCCGTAGTACAGGTACAGCATCGGCTTGGAGATCTGCGCCTGCGCGGCGATGGCGTCCATCGACGTCTCGTGATACCCGTTGGCCGAGAACAACGTGACGGCGGCGTCGAGCATCTGCTGCTCGCGCACCGCGCGCGGAAGTCGCTTGGTGCCGCCGGCCGCAGCCATACCGGTGCCGCTTACCCGCCGCAGCGCGAACTGGGGCCCTTGATACCGGCCATCCGCAGCACCGACCCCTCAACCGCCGGCATCGCCAGTTCCCCGGCGTCGACCGCGGCTTCCAAGCGGTCCAGAACCGCGGGCACCTCGTTGGTGGTGATCCACAGCGCCACGTCGGTGCCGGCCTGCAGTGCACGCAGGACCGCCTCGGCGACCCCGTAGCGCGAGGAGATGGCGGCCATGCTGGAGAGGTCGTCGCTGAAGACCGGGCCGTTGAAACCCGGACCCCCGTAGCCGCCGCTGCGCAGCAGATTGATCGCGGCCGGGCTGAGGCTCGCGGGCATGTTGCCGGTCAGACCGGGCACCTCGAGGTGACCGATCATCACCCCGACCGGACCCTGGGTGGTCAGGGTGCGGTAGGGCACCAGATCGCTCTGCATCAGCTCATCGAGCGGCGGGGTGGTCACCACGCCGGCCGTGTGCGAATCCCCGGAGCCCGAACCGTGGCCCGGGAAGTGCTTGAGGACCGGCATCACACCGGCATCGCGCAGGCCGCGGGCGAACGCCCCGGCGTAGGTGGTGACGGTGTCCGGGTCATTGGAGAACGACCGGTCGCCGATCACGGTGTTGGCGGCCTGGGCGGAGACGTCGACCACCGGCGCGAAGTCGATGGTGATGCCCAGCCCGCGCATCTGCCGGCCGCGGCTGAGCGCGATCTGGTACACCTCCTCCGGCGTCTTGGTCTGCGCCAGGGTGCGAGCCGGCGGAATCGCGCCGATCAGCGAGGACAGCCGCGACACCCGGCCGCCCTCCTCGTCCACGCTGACCGCCAGCGGCAGCGGACCCAGGTTGGAGATCTCGTTGAGGGTGCCGTCGGTCAGCATCGACAGATCGGTCCAACTGCCGATCATGATCCCGCCGACGTGGTGGGTGTTCACCACGGCCTGGGCATCGGCGGCGCCCGTCACCCCGACCATCAGCAACTGAGCCAACTTGTCGCGGGTGGACATATCCGCCAGCAGCGCCGCACCGGCACCACAGGCCGGCGGGGCGGGCGCGGCCGGCGCCTGCAGCGGACCGGCCATCGGCGTCACACCGGCGGCTTGAGCCGAATCGGCCCCGGCCGGGGCCG
>LFFF01000089.1 GCA_001510415.1 Actinobacteria bacterium casp-actino6
GACGCGTTCTGGTCGGAGATGGTCGAGCGCGGCTGGACCTGGCTGCAGGATGCCGACGGTAAGCCGGTAGCGCCCGATGCCCTACCGAAGAGCCTGGGCCTCAAGCAGTTCGGCAACGATCAGTACCGCGGCGCGTTGTACTTCGTCCGCGACGTCGGCTACCGCCAAGACGATGACAGCCCCGCCTTCCAGGAGTTCTACTGGGGCCGGTGGCTGCGCGACCAGACCGACCCCGATCTGCGGCCGGCTGACTTCACCCTCACCGACATGGCGTCCTACCAGACCCTGATCGGCAACGTCGGCAGGGCGATGGCCGCGCTCAGCGACACCACCGAGATCGCCAACGGCCAGGACGCGAAGAGCCTCGGCAAACTGGAGGCCTTCGGGCAGAAGGCCTTCGACGCGCTGCCGGCTCCCATCGGCTCGGAGAAGCCCGGAAAGTTGGCCTACGCGATCGCCTACAAGGCGACCCTCTGAGTTCCCGATGAGCAGGCCCGTGAGCGCCGACCTGACCCGCCGAGCCTTCCTCGGGACCGCCCTGGCGGCCGGGGCGGTCGGTGTCGGCGCCCTCACCCTCAAGGAATCCGCGAACGCCAACGCCCCGATGGCCGTTCCCCCCTCCGAGCCGCCGTTGCCCCGGGAGTCGTTACCCGAACTGGTGGCGGCCGCCCAACGGGAGGGCCGGCTGACCCTGATCGCGGTGCCCTCGACCTGGGCCAACTACGGGGCGATCATCGCGGCCTTCGAAGCCGAGTACGGCATACCGGTGACGGTGCAATCCCCGAACGCCACCTCGGCCCAGGAACTGACCGCGCTACGACTGATGCGTGGACAGCAGCGCCTCCCCGACGTCATCGAGGTCGGGCCCTCTTTCGCGCGTCAGGCGGTCGAACAAGGACTGGTCCAGCCTTACAAGTGCACCGCGTGGGACCAAATCCCCAACGACCTCAAGCATCCCGACGGACTATGGACCGCGCCGTACTACGGCTTGATCTCGTTCGGCATCAACACCACTCGCGTAGGCGAGCCCCCCAAAACCTGGGCCGATCTCACCAGGCCGTCCTACCGGGGCATGGTGGCGACCAACGGCGATCCGCGGCAGGCCACCTCACCGCTCAACGCGGTCTGGGCTGCGGCGCTGGCCAACGGCGGCTCGCTGGACGATATCGCTCCAGGGATCGACTACTTCGGAAAGCTGCGCCGGCAGGGCAACTACATACCCCTGCAGGCCAACGTCGGCAATCTGGCGAATCAGCAGGTTCTGATCGGTATCGACTGGTCGTTCAACATGCCGGGTGCCGCCTCCGTCCTGGAGAAGTCCGGCCTCAAGCTGACCGCCACGGTGCCCGACGACGGGGTCATGGGCGGCATGTACTGCGACGCCATCAGCAACGGGGCTCCGCACCCGAATGCGGCCAAACTGTGGATCGAATGGCTGACCAGCGGCAAGGGCGCCCTGCTCTATCTCGACGGCGGCGCGATCCCGGCGCTTTACCCGGCATTCGTCGACCAGGGCAAGGTCCCGGCCGACGTACAGGCCAACCTCCCACCACTGCGGGAACTGCGGGCATTGAAGTTCGCGACGATGGATCAGACCGCAAAGGCCACCGCCGCCGTCGGCGCGGGGTGGAACAAGGCCATCGGATGAAGCGCCGCCGACTGCCGGGCTGGATCGGCATCCTGCCGTTCCTGACCGTAGCGTTCCTGTTCCTGATCTGGCCCGCCTACGCGGTGGTCCTGCAGGCCTTCCAAGGCGCCGACGGTGGCTTCACCCTGGACAACGTCACCACCGCAGCTGCGGCCCAGTACCGCAGTGCCTTCATCACCAGCGGGCTGTTGTCCCTGGTAACCGCATTGATCGGCGGGGTGCTGGGAACCCTGCTCACCTACGCGGTGTGCACCCTGCAGCGGCCACGATTCCTGAAGTCGGCGATGTCGACGTTCGCCGGGGTGGCCTCCCAGTTCGGCGGTGTGCCTCTGGCGTTCGCATTCGTGGCGTCCATCGGATCCGCAGGACTGGTCACCAGCCTGCTGAACAAGATCGGGCTCGACCTGTACGGCAGCGGGTTCAGCCTGTTGAGCTTCTCCGGTCTGGTGATCGTCTACCTGTACTTCCAGATACCGCTGATGCTCATCATCATGACCCCCGCGGTGGAGGGTCTGCGCCAGTCCTGGCGGGAGGCCGCAGAAGGTCTGGGCGCCAGCACCTTCCAGTACTGGGCACGAGTGGGAATCCCCCTGCTGACACCGGCGTTCATCGGCGGCGTGGTCCTGCTGTTCGCCAACTCCTTCGCCGCTTATGCCACCGCGCAGGTGCTCACCTCCGGTTCGGTGAACCTGGTCCCGATCCAGATCGGGTTCTTCGTTCAGGGCAACGTCTTCGCGGGCCAGAGTCAGGTCGGCTACGCGCTGGCCCTGGGGATGATCGTGGTGGTCTCGCTAGCACTGGCGATCAACATCACCCTGCAACGCCGGGTGGCGCGGTGGGCCTCATGAGCGACACTCGCCGCCGCACAATCCCGTTCGGGCGTTGGGCGGTGGTCCTGGGCTGTGTGCTGTTCTTCGCCGCGCCCCTGGTCGCCCTGGCCCTGTTCAGCTTCACCAGCAAAGCCGGATGGAGCACCGACGCCTACACCGCGATCGCGAAGGACCCGCAGTTCTGGAAATCGGTCGGACTGAGCTTGACGCTGGCGGTGGTGACGACGGCGTTATCGCTGTTGCTGATGGTGCCGACCGTGCTGTGGGTGCACATGCGCGCCCCCAAGTACCGGAGTCTGGTGGAGGCCATCACCTTGCTGGTCTTCGCCGTACCGCCGATCACCCTGGTGATCGGCGCCACCGGCCTGCTGCTGGGACTGGTTCCCGCACTGTTGGGCACCCCGTTCGTCCTGGTCCCGTTCTACATCGTGCTGAGCTTCGCCTTCACTTACCGCGCCCTGGACACCGGGGTCAAAGCCCTGGACCTACGGACCCTGACCGATGCCGCCCAGAGCCTCGGAGCCGGGTCGGTGATGACGGTGACCCGGGTCATCCTGCCCAACTTGCGCACCGCCATTCTCGGTGCCGCCTTCTTGACCATCACCGTCGTATTGGGCGAGTACGTGCTCTCATCGCTGTTTCTCTACAACACCCTTCCGGTTTACATGGCCGATGTCGGCACCACCCAAGCCCAGGGCGCGGCGGCACTGGCGCTCATGACCGTCCTGTTCACCTGGCTGCTTCTCATCGGGGTCTCCGTGGTCTCGCGGCGACTCGGCGGCGGACGGGTGACCACCACCATCACAGGAGCCTGACCGATGACCACCGTGCGGGTCGAGAACGTCCGAAAGACCTACGGCGACTTCGTCGCTCTCGAAGGCCTGACGCTGGACATGGCCGAAGGCGAGTTCGTCAGCTTTCTCGGGCCCAGCGGTTGCGGCAAGACGACGGCGCTACGGATCGTCGCCGGATTCGAGTTCGCCGACAGCGGTTCGGTTCTCATCGACGGCACTTCGATCGACACGGTGGCGCCCAACCGCCGCAACATGGGCATGGTGTTCCAGAACTACAGCCTGTTTCCGAATATGACGGCTCTCGACAACGTCGCGTTCGGTCTGCGGGTTCGCAAGCAGCCCGCCGAGAAGGTTCGTCGCCGGTCCCAGGAGATGCTCGACCTCGTCGGCCTGTCCGGCAAGGAACGCAACTTCCCGCACCAGATGTCGGGAGGGCAGCAGCAAAGGGTGGCCTTGGCCCGGGCGCTGGCCATCGAACCGCGGGTGCTTCTTCTGGACGAACCACTCTCGGCGCTCGACGCCAAGGTCCGGGTCAGCCTGCGCAACGAGATCCGGGCCATCCAGAAGGAATTCGGCATCTCCACCATCTTCGTCACCCACGACCAGGAGGAAGCGCTGACGATCTCCGACCGGGTCGCGGTGCTCTCCCAGGGCCGCCTCGAACAGTTCGGCAGTCCCGAGGAGATCTACCGCCGGCCGGCCTCGGCCTTCGTCGCCGGCTTCGTCGGGGAGTCCAACCGGTTCACCGGCACCGTGGGTGCCGGCGGCATCGTCGATATCGGCGGCTCAGCGGTCCGACTTGACGCAGCAGCAGCACATCGGGCCGGAACCGAGGTGGAGGTGCTGGTTCGCCCGGAGTCCACCATCCTTCGCGACCCCGGCGAGGGCGACCTCCCCGCCACGATTATCAGCCAGCAGTTCCAGGGTGCCCGCACCCGCTTCCTGGTGCACCCGGACTACCAGAGCGATCCCACCGCGACGGTCATCAGCGATGTCAGCGGTACCCGCCATGACGAGTTGGCGCCCGGGATCGCAGTTAGCATCGAGATCGACGCGAAGAGCGCGTTGGTCACCGCGAAGTGAGCACGATCCACCTCCCGCTCAACAGATTTGCTCGGCCTTCCCGGAGCTGTGATGCGTGGTAACTTTGATCTCGGATCACTGACTCCGGCGACCCGTTCGGGGCAGGCAGAAGGTGGTAAGCAATGACAGTTGTCGATAAGTCCCAGGGTGTCGCGGCGGGTCTCCGGAACCGACTGCGCCGTGGCGGCGTGATCGCCGGGTTAGCGCTGGTATCCGGCGCTCTGCCCCTGATGGCGCTGGCCTCGCCTCCCAGCAGCACCTCAAACCTTGCCGACTGCGGCATCGGTTGGGTGTGGGACCCGGTCGCCTTCCGCTGCGTGCCCTACGTCGATCCGACTCCCTACGTCGATCCGATTCTCGGCCCCGTCGGACCGGTCGGGGTTGGTGGCGTCGTCGGCCCGGTCGGCGTCGACCCGGTCCTCGGCCCGGTCGGACCGGTAGGGGTCGGTGGCGTCGTCGGCCCCGTCGGCGTCGACCCGGTCCTCGGCCCGGTCGGACCGGTAGGGGTTGGGCGTCGGTAACGTCCGGGCCTGAGCTGCTCGCCACGAACTCCGTGCTGAACGTCAACTGAACGGCCCGGAAACAGGGCCCTGAACCTGTCGCCGGTGATGCACGATCCGAGATGATGGCACTCAAACGATCCTGGCAGCCCACTGTTCTCGAGGTACTCGGCCCCCACCCCGCAGTACCAGTACCCGAACCGGTCGAGCAGGCTGTTGTGGACTGCGCGATTTATCTCGACGGAGACCGGTGCCCGGGATCCCATACCTATTCCGACGCACTTCAGGAAGTTCGCCGGCTCAACGAGGGCGGCCAGCAGGCATTTCTCTGGCTGGGCCTGCGCGAACCGTCCGAACAGCAGATGGCCACCGTCGCGCAGACGTTCGATCTGCATCCCATTCCGGTCGAGGACGCCGTCCACGCACAGCAACGCCCGAAAGTGGAACGCTATGACGACATTCTGTTCGTCGTGCTCAAGACAGTCCACTACGTGCCGCACGAGTCCGTGCAGACCGCGCGCCGCATCGCCGAGACGGGCGAGATCATGGTCTTCGTCGGCCCCGATTTCGTCGTCGCCGTCCGGCACGGCGAGCACAGCGGACTGTCCGGTCTGCGCGAAGAACTGGAACGCGAGCATCGTCAACTCAGGCTCGGCCCTTACGGCGTCCTGCAGGCGATCACCCGCTACGTCGTAGAGCACTACTTGGACGTGATCGCCCCTCTGGAGCGTGATATCGACATGGTGGAGGAGCAGACGTTCTCGCCCATCCCGTCTACCGGTATCGAGCAGATCTATCTGCTCAAGCGTGACGTGGTGGCTCTGCGCAGGGCCATCGGGCCGATGGGTGTCGCGCTGGAAAAGTTGTCCACCGAACACGCTGACCTGATCCCGTCCGAGGTCCGGCGCTACCTGCGCGACGTATCGGGTCATCAGATCCAGGCCGCCGAGCAGATCGTCGGCTATGACGAGGTGCTTTCTGATCTGGTGCATGCCGCGCTGACCCGTACCGGCCTGCAGCAGAACGTCGACATGCGGAAGATCTCAGCATGGGTGGCCATCGCCGCCGTCCCGACGATGATCGCCGGCATCTATGGGATGAACTTCCAGGACATGCCCGAACTGGCCTCTGCGTGGGGCTACCCCGCAGTGCTCACCGTAATGGCCGGCGTCTGCCTGACGCTCTACATCGCCTTCCGCCACAACCACTGGCTGTGAAAGGTTGATCAGCCGCGCTACCCACCGAGCGCGGCCAGCATCCCCGCCGCCGAGTGCGGCCAGCTGAAGTTCTCCGCCCGCCGGCGGGCGCAGAAGCGCCGTTGCGGCTCCGGCCGGGCCAGCACCTCGGTGACCGCATCGGCGAGTGCGCGAGGATCGTTGGCCGCAGCCGCGCCGCTGTCGGCGGTGAGGATCTCCGCGAGCGCCGAGGTTCGCGACACCACCGCCGGAGTTCCGCAGGCCAACGCCTCCAAGGCGGCCAGTCCGAAGGTTTCGTGCGGACCCGGGGCGATCGCCACATCGGCGCAGGCGAGCAGTTCCGCGACGGCCGGACGGGAGTCGACGAATCCGGTGAATCGGACCGGAAGACCGGCGGCCTGGCGCTGCAGCCAGGCGCGCAACGGTCCGTCGCCGGCGATGACCAGTCGGGCATCCAGGCCGCGGTACCGCAGCGCGGCAAGCGTGAAGATACTGCGGTCCACCCTCTTCTCGATGGATAACCGCCCGCAATGCACCAGCAACACCTGCCGCGGGCCGGCGAGTTGACGCCGGGTGTCCAGGCAGAACCGCCGAGGGTGGAAGGTCTCCAGATCGACACCGAGTGGGACGGTCAGCAGGTTGGTGGCGCCGATCCGTTCGAACTCCTCGCGGGCGAATCGGGTGGTGCACAGCACGGTGTCGTAGTCGGCCGCCGTTCGCCGGTTGGCGAAGTCCGCGACCCGGCGCGCCAACGGTCCGGGCAGGATCTGACCGGTCAGCCGGTCGAGCCGTTCGTGGGAGACCATCACCGTTGTCACGCCGCGCCGGGCTCCCCACGCCCCCAACGGTCGCAGGGTGAACCGATCGGACACCTCGATGGCGTCGGGATGCAACCGGTCGAGCAGTCCGATCACCGGGGTAACCGGAACGGAACGGTAGCCGCCGGTGAACGGAATCACCCTCGCGGGCATTGTGATTCGGGTGACCCCGGTCGGCAATCGTTGGCTGCGGGCATGCCGGCCCGGCACGATCAGATACACCTCATGGCCAGCCGAGTGGTACTCGGCACCAAGTCGGTCCACCGCGGTGCGGAGACCGCCGGACCGCGGGCCGTAGAAATTGGCCACCTGCACAATGCGCACCGACGAGATTGCACCGCCCGCCGGTGTGGGCCAGCCGATGCCGCGCCGACGTACGGGTGAACAGACGCTGAACGCTCACACCTCCCAGTCGTATGGTTGACGTATGCAGCCGTTGCCTCCCGGACCCCGTCTGCCTACTGCGGTACAGACCGCGATCGTGCTGCGGCACTGGCCGCGATTCGTCAAATGGGCGCAACGCCGCTACGGGGACCTGTTCACCGTGCGCATCGCGTCAGTGGGCAAGGTCGTGTACCTGGCGAATCCGGCAGATATCAAGACCGTGTTCGCCGGGGATCCGGCGGTCTTCCACGCCGGGGAGGCCAACGCGATGCTGGCCGGCATGATCGGCGATAGTTCGGTGCTGCTGCTCGACGACGACCTGCACCGCGACCGCCGTCGGCTGATGATGGCACCGTTCGCCCGTGAGGCCGTCGCCCGGCAGGGCGGGGTGATGGCCGAGATCGCCGCCGAGAACATCGCCGGCTGGCCGGTGGCCGTGGACTTCCCGGTAGCCCCGAAGATGTCCGAAATCACCCTGGAAGTGGTCCTGCGGACCGTGGTCGGGGCCAGCGACTCGGACCGGCTGGCCGCGCTGCGGGCGGTGATGCCGCGGGTTCTGGGCATGGGTCCGTGGGCGACCCTGGCGATCGGTAACCCGCGGCTGATGCGGCACCTGCCGTGGCGCTACGTACGCCGGCGCATCGAGCAGGCCGACCGGCTGCTGTTCGCCGAGATCGCCGACCGCCGCGCCGACCCGAATCTGGCAGCGCGCACCGATGTGCTGTCCATGCTGGTCCGCGCCGCCGACGAGGACAACCGGCAGATGACCGACCGGGAACTGCGCGATCAGCTGATGACCCTGCTGGCCGCCGGCCATGACACCACCGCCACCTCGCTGTCCTGGGCCCTGGAGCGGCTGACCCGACATCCCGGCATTCTGGCCAAGTCGGTGGCGGCCGCCGAGGCCAGCGCCGCCGGTGACCCGGCCGGTGACGAGTACCTCGATGCGATCGCCAAGGAGACACTGCGCATCCGCCCGGTGGTCTTCGATGTGGGCCGGCTGCTGAAAGCGCCCGTCGATATCGGCGGCTACCACCTACCGGCCGGGGTGATGGTCGCCCCCGGCATCGGCCTGGTGCACGCCAGTCCCGCGCAGTACCGCGATCCGGAGACCTTCGATCCCGACCGGATGATCGGCGCCACGCTAGGACCCACCACCTGGCTGCCGTTCGGCGGCGGCAACCGGCGCTGCCTGGGCGCGACGTTCGCGATGGCCGAGATGCGCATCGTGCTGCGCGAGGTGCTGCGCCGGGTGGAGTTGGCCACCACCACGGCGGCCGCCGAACGCCAACGGGTCCGCCACGTCATCCTGGAGCCGCACCGCGGCGCGGTGATCCGGGTCCGCTCCCGGCGCACCCCGGTACCGCCCGTCGACGCCGCCGGTCCGGCCGCACCAGCGGCCCAGTGCCCCGCCGTCCACTAGCCGCCGGAGCACGGCCGGCAACGTGACACGATGGCGCCGTGCGCGCCTTCGCCTGCCCAGCCTGCAACGCCTTCACCCCTTTCGAGTCCGACCGCTGCCCGTCATGTGCTTTCAGCCTCGGTTTGCACCTGCCGAGCCGCTCGATGATCGCCCTCGATGGCGGTGCGACCGTGGTGGACGGGACGCCGTGGCTTCGGTGCACCCAGGCCGGGCCGCTGGGCTGCAACTGGCTGGTTCCCGCCGACGGCGATCCCGCAGCGCGGGGGCGCTGCCCGTCCGACACCCTGATCCGCCGCAAGCCCGACGCCGATGACACCCTCGCCCGGGAGAAGCTGGTCCCCACCGCCGCGGCACTGCGTCGGCTGGTCTTCCAGCTCACCGAGCTCGGGCTGCCGGTCGAGCCGTACTGGCGCCGCGACGGCGGTCTGGCGTTCGACCTGCTGTCCAGCTATAGCACCGGGGAGAAGGTCACCATCGGCCACGCCAACGGGGTCATTACCATCGATCTGGTGGAATCCCTTGACGCATATAGGGAATCACTGCGGGTACGGCTCGGGGAGCCGTACCGGACGATGCTCGGTCACTTCCGACACGAGGTCGGACACTACTACCAGAACATCCTGATCGAGACCGGCCCGGGCGCGACGCAGTATCTGGAGCGCTGCCGGGAACTGTTCGGCGACGAACGTGCCGACTACTCCGAGGCGATCACGCGGCATTACACCTTCGGGGCGCCGGCGGACTGGCAGGAGTCGTTCATCTCCGAGTACGCCACCATGCACCCGTGGGAGGACTTCGCCGAGTGTTTCGCCCACTACCTCCACATCACCGACACCCTCGACACCACCCGCGAGGCCGGCATGGTGCTGCACGCCGACCGGGTGCGCTTCAGCGCACCACATGACATCGCGCCACGGGAGTCCTACGCCGACCTCACGATCGGGCACCTGCTGTCCGATTGGAGGTGGATCGCGCTGTTCTTCAACCGGGTCAACACCGCGATGGGCAAGAACCCGCTGTACCCGTTCGATATCGGCGCCGTAGTCGCGGACAAACTGGGATTCGTGCACCAGGTGGTGGCGGAGGTGGGGTCACGGTCGCCTGTGACGACGCCACGTACCGTGGAAGGTGAATCCCTACCGGAGTTCAGGAGATGACTGTGACAATGCGAGTGGTCGTCGGCTACGACGGTTCCCCGGCCGCGGCCGCCGCCATCGACGCGGGTGCGCTGCTGTTTCCCGGGGCGCACGGATGGATCACCTATTTGTGGGTTCCGCCGTTCGCCAGCGAGCAGGTCCGCAAGCGACTGTGGGCCCAGGCGCGCAACATCGACGACCTGATCGCGGCCGAGGATCGGGAGGGTGAGCGTGAGGCCCGCCGGATTACCGCGATGGGGGTGACCCTGGCCACTGCAGCGGGGTGGGATGCCGAGCCCCTGCTGGAGCGCACCTACGCCGCGGAGGGAACTGCGATCGCGCAGATCGCGGAGAAGCTGGATGCCGACGCGGTGGTGGTGGCGGCCCGTGGGCTGGGCGGCACCGATGCGGTGCTGGGCAGCGTGTCGGACATGGTGGTGCATTACTGCTCGCGGCCGGTCCTGGTGGTGCCGCATCCGCTGCTGTCCACCGAGTACGACGTCCTTCCGGACGGCCCGGTGGTGGTCGGTTGGGACGGCTCAGATGGTTCCTATGCGGCGTTGGAGACCGCCGAGCGGCTGTTCCCGGGACGCCGGATCACGGCGGTGTCCGTCGAGGACGCGGCCGACGTCCCCGCGCCTCCCGGATCCGGTCCGGACGGTCGGGTCGGGCATGTGCATATCGGCCGCGGCCGGGGCCGCCAGGCCCGGGCCACCGCCAACGCGGTGGTCGCGGCGGCCGATGACCAGGGTGCGGCCGTAGTTCTCGTCGGTTCGCGAGGACGTTCGGCGGTTCGGGAGATCGTTCTGGGCAGTGTGGCGATGGGCGTGCTGCACGGCAGCCACCGGCCGGTCATGGTGGTACCGAACCGATCTCGGTCGACCGAGGAGTAAGCGCCGACCTACGGGATCGAACCCATTTCTCCAACCCGACGACCGCACTGATACCTGCCGCGATCGCGACGATGCGCAGCCAGACTTCCAGTCCGATCGGAGCGGTCTGGAAGACGGTGTTCATCGCCGGCAGATAGGTGATGAGGATCTGGGCCAGTGCCTGCACCACCACCCCGACGATCAACCAGCGGTTGCTGAAAAAGCCGATGCGCCAGACCGATCGGGTCAGCGACCGGCAGCTGAACAGATAGAACGCCTCCACCACGACGAACACGTTCAGCGCCGCGGTGCGGGCCTCGGCCAGTGACGCCCCGTTGTCGAGTTCCCATTCGAACAGCCACCAGGACGCCGCCACCAGCAGCCCGGACACCAGCAGGATCCGACCGACCAGCGCCCGGGTCAGCAGCGGCTGACCCGGATCACGCGGCGGCCGGGTCATGATGCCGGGCTCCTTGGGCTCGAAGGCCAGCATCAGCCCGAGTGCGACCGCGGTGGTCATGTTGATCCACAGGATCTGGGTGGGCAGGATCGGCAGGGCCGTGCCCAGGGCGATCGCCACCAGGATCACCAGTCCCTCACCGATATTGGTGGGCAGCGTCCAGGTGATGAACTTGGTGAGGTTGTCGAAGACCCCGCGGCCCTCCTCCACCGCCGCCTCGATGGTGGCGAAGTCGTCGTCGGTGAGCACCATGTCGGCGGCATCCTTGGCGACCTCGGTACCGCCGCGGCCCATGGCGACCCCGATACTGGCCTGCCGCAGCGCCGGGGCGTCGTTGACACCGTCGCCGGTCATTGCCACGACGTGACCGCGCTCCTGCAGCGCTTCGACCAACCGCAGTTTCTGTTCCGGCGACACCCGGGCGAACACACACGCCCGATCGACGGCCTCCGGCAGATCCTCCGACGGCAGCGCGGCCAACTCCGCCCCGGTCAGCACGTCCACGCCGGACGGCCCGGTGCTGTCGAGGACACCGACATCCGTGGCGATCGCGCTGGCCGTGCCGGCATGGTCGCCGGTGATCATCTTGACCGCGATTCCCGCCGAATGACAGGCGGCCACCGCCGGCCCGGCCGCGGCACGAGGCGGATCCAGCATGGCCTGAAGGGCGGTGAA
>LFFF01000090.1 GCA_001510415.1 Actinobacteria bacterium casp-actino6
AGCTGAGCTGTCCGCCGACGATGCCCGCATTCTCGGCCTGGAATCGACGGCGGTCACCGGCCACACCCTGAAACTGCTCATCCTCGAGGCGGGTGCCCGCCCGCTGGATCTGGATGCCCTCAGAACGACAGTGACACAACGGCTGCCGGCGCAGCCGCGTGCCACCCAACTCGTCGACACCTCCTCAACGGTTCCCCGCTGGGTCGAGTCGACCGGATTCGACATCGGTGATCACGTCCGGCGCGTCCCGAACTCGGAAGGTGTTTCCGGACCGGA
This sequence comes from Actinobacteria bacterium casp-actino6, assembly GCA_001510415.1. GTDB lineage: Bacteria > Actinomycetota > Actinomycetes > Mycobacteriales > Mycobacteriaceae > Mycobacterium. The sequence continues at coordinate 277 of LFFF01000090.1, forward strand.
TCTGTGGCGGATCGTCGGCGCCTTGATGTCCGAACATCTCGACAGAAGTCGGCCGCTGTGGACCTTTGACGTGATCGGGCCGCTGGCCGACGGCCGTGAGGCAATCGCCGCCCGCATCCACCACGCGATGGCCGACGGCATTGCCGGCGTGCAATTCCTCAGCGAGGTTCTCCTCGACGTCCAACCGGATGTGCCCCCGCAGAAACCCGCACCCAGCGGTTCGGATGCCCTATCGCTGCCGGCCGAGCTACGCCGATTGCCCGGAGCGGCGTTTCGCGAACTCGGAGGGCCCGGTTCGCCCTCTCCGTTCGACTTGGAGATCTCCGTCGCGCGCGAGCTGGCCTTCACCGTCGTGCCGCTGGCGGAGATGAAAGCGATCGGTAAGTCGCGGGCGAATCCTGCAACCGTCAACGATGTCCTGCTCGCGATCATCGCGGGCGGGCTTCGCACGTGGCTGCCAGCGGACGACTCACGCAAGCGGCACCTGCGCGCCCAGGTGCCGGTAAGCCTGCATCATCGTGAGCACGGCGTAACCGCCTCGGCAAACCAGGACTCGTTCATGAATGTCGATCTGCCACTCGCCGAGGCGGATCCACTGGTGCGGCTGGATCTGATCAGCGCCGAGACCCGCACCCGCAAGGCCCATGGCGACCCAGCCGTGCTCTACGACCTCTTCCACGCCCTCGGGCGTTACAAACCGATCGGCAGCGCACTCCAGCACCTCGCAGACAGCGCCCGCGAGTTCGCCCTCGCGATCTCCAACGTTCCCGGTCCCAGGAACACGGTAGGTGTCGGCACCCGGCGCGTACTTGAGCTGTTCTCCTCCTCTGAGCCGGGCGCACATCACGCCCTGCGCATCTCGGCCATCTCCTGTGGCACCGACATTGGGATCGGCCTGTGCACCGACCCGAATGCCCTGCCCGGCGTCGCAGGACTGGCCGAGGCTATCGATGACTCGTTCACGGAGTTGCGTACCGCTGCGTCGTCGGTGTGAGAACCGAGAGCCGCGCAGCGCCGATCCGAAACCTCAGTTCGGCTGCGCCGCCGGCCGGCCCGGGTCCAGCACGTCCACGCCGTCGTCGCTCCAGGCCTGACGCATAGCCTGGCCACCCTTGAGTCGCACCCAGGCCCCCTCGGTCTGGGTGATCGGCACCGCCGACAGGAACATCACCGGATCGGCCGGCGGATCCAGTGACAGGGCGGGGATATCCGAATCCCCAAGCAGCACAGCGGTGAACGGGGCACCGGTCCACAGCGGCGCGGACAGGTCGACCAGCGCATCGGGTGAGAGCACAACCCCGTCGACGGCCGGGGTGGCGGCGACCACGGCGAGGCTGCGGGCCAGGCCGGTGACCGGTGTTCCGGAACGCAGGCTCAGCACGATCTCGGCCCGCGGACCGCGCAGCGGATCCGACACGGCCGCGGCCGCATCGGTCATCGGATGCCGTGAGCAGCCCACCGATACGTGATGGAAGACATCGTCGAATCCGGGCCGGGGGTCGGGGCCGAACCGCAGCACGTCGATACGCTCCACCCCGAGGAAGGTGACGCTGGCGGCATCGGGTTTGGAGTCGATTCCCAGGCCGGCGAAGTGGGCCCGCAGGTGATCGCGCAGTCGTGCCAGCGGATCGCTCACGCGGTGAGGTTCACTCCGGTGTCGCCGTCGAACACATGCAGTTTGGTGGTGTCCAGTGCCAGTTCGACGGTCTGACCGGTGGCCGCCGACGACTCGGCGGACACCCTTGCCACATAACGGTTCTCGCCAGCGCCGGACTCGGCGGCGAGCTCGGCCAGCTGAGCCGACCGGGCCCCTGCCCCGCCGGTGGAGAAGTACACGTACTTGTCGGCGCCGAGCGACTCGACCAGATCAGCCCGGACCCCGAAGGTCAGCGAACGGGCCCGCTCATGGGCGTCGATCAGGGTGGCGTCCTCGAAATTCTCCGGCCGCACCCCGACGATGACGTTGGCGGGCCGGGCGTGGCGGGCCAACGCGTTTCGCGCGGTGTCACCGAGGGTCACCGTCCCGAATGGCATACGCAATCCGCCCTCGGTTGCGGCTGCGGGGAAGAAGTTCATCGCCGGGGAACCGATGAACCCGGCGACGAACAGGTTGACCGGATGGTTGTACAACTCGTCGGGGGTGCCGATCTGCTGGGCTTCGCCCGCCCGCAGCACCACCACCCGATCGCCGAGGGTCATCGCCTCGGTCTGGTCGTGGGTGACGTAGACGGTGGTGGTGCCCAGCCGGTTCTGCAACCGGGCGATCTCGCCGCGCATCTGCACCCGCAACTTGGCGTCGAGATTGCTCAGCGGCTCGTCCATCAGGAACGCCTTGGGCTTGCGGACGATCGCCCGGCCCATCGCCACCCGCTGACGCTGACCGCCGGACAGCTGCGAGGGCTTGCGGTCCAGCAGCGTGGTCAGATCCAGCACCTTGGCGGTCTCGGCGACCTTCGCCTCGATCTCGGCCTTGCTCAGCTTGGCCAACGTCAGCGGGAAAGCGATGTTCTGGCGGACCGTCATATGCGGGTAGAGCGCATAGGACTGGAACACCATCGCGATATCGCGGTCCCGCGGGGCCTTCTCGTTGACCCGCTGACCGCCGATCCGCAGTTCCCCGTCGGTGATCTCCTCCAGCCCGGCGATCATGTTCAAGGTGGTGGACTTTCCACAGCCGGAAGGCCCGACCAGGATGACGAACTCGCCGTCGCCGATGGTGAGACTGAGATCCTTCACCGGCGTGGCGCCGTCGGGATAGCGCTTGCTGACGTGGTCCAGAACGATTTCGGCCATGGGGAAGCTCCGCCTAACCCTTCACCGCGCCGGAGGTCAACCCGGCCACGATCCGTCGTTGGAAGATGAGAACGAACACGATGATCGGAATGGTGATCACCATCGCGCCGGCGGCGATCGACCCGGTCGGCTCCTCGAACTGCGAACTGCCGGTGAAGTTCGCGATCGCCACCGGTGCGGTGATGGCCGCCTTGGTGGCGGTCAGCGACAGCGCCAGCAGCAAGTCGTTCCAGGCGAAGATGAACACCAGGATGGCGGCGGTGACGATGCCGGGTGCGGCCAGTGGCGCGATCACCCGGCGGAAGGCCTGACCCGGTGTGGCGCCGTCCATCTTGGCGGCTTTCTCCAGATCCCACGGGATCTCCCGGAAGAACGCCGAGAGCGTGTAGATCGCCAACGGCAACGCGAAGGTGATGTACGGGATGATCAATCCGGGCCAGGTATCGAACAGCCCGAGTCGGCGTTCGATGTTGAACAGCGGGGTCACCAGCGAGATCTGCGGAAACATCGCGATCAGCAGGGCCGCCCCGATGAGGACCTTCTTGCCGGCGAACTCCAACCGCGCGACGGCGTAGGCCGCCATCCCGCCGATCACCACCGCGATCACCGTGGTGATCAGGCCGATGCCGATCGAGTTGATCAGCGCCGAGGAGAACACGTCACCGGTGAAGATGCCCTTGTAGTTGTCGAAGGTGATCTCCGACGGGATCAGCTTGCCGTCCTTGACCGTCGAGGTCGGTTTGAGCGACAGGCTCAGGATCCACAGCACCGGCAGCAGCGCGTAGATGAGCACCACGGTGTTGATCACGGTCCAGCCGAGGGTGCGACGCGTCATCTCAGCGCACCTCGCTATCGGATCCGGGCGCGGCGGCACCGAACAGCCTGATGTAGACGAAGGCGATCACGGCCACCGAGGCGAAGACCAGCACGCTGATGGCCGAGCCCAGCCCGAGGTTGAAGGCCTTGAACAGGTTGTCGTATCCCAGGATCGACACCGAACCGGTGTCGTTTGAGCCACCGGTCAGCACATAGATGTTGTCGAAGATCCGGAAGGCGTCCAGGGTCCGGAACAGCAGTGCGACCAGGATGGCCGGCTTCAGCAACGGCAGGGTGATCCGGACCAGCCGGGTCCACGCCCCGGCGCCGTCCACCTCGGCGGCCTTGAGAAGATCGTCGGGTACCAGCGCCAGGCCGGCCAGCAGCAGCAGTGCCATAAACGGCGTCGTCTTCCACACCTCGGCGAGGATGATCACGGCCAGTGACGGAATCTGTTGGGTCAGTGGTGCGCTGCCGTCGGGCAACAGGTTGGCCAGGTAGCCGGTGCCGGGTGTCCAGGCGTAGTACCAGCTGTAGGACGCGGCGACGGTGACGATTCCGTACGGGATCAGGATCGCGGTGCGCACCGCGCCGCGGGCGAAGATGGTGCGGTGCATGACCAGTGCCAGCGCCAGACCCAGGACGAACTCGATCGCCACTGAGATGACGGTGATCGCCAGGGTGACGAAAAACGCTGTCCACCAGTACTTGTCGGTGAGGATGGTCTGGTAGTTGGCGAGGCCGATGAACGCCGTGTCGGCCGGGCTGGCCAGGTTGTAGCGGTGCAGGCTCAGCCAGAACGCGTAGAGGATCGGGTAGCCGGTCACCGCCAGCATGAGGACGACGGCCGGGGCGATCAGCCAGTAGGCCAGCCGGCGCTGCGACCGGCGGTCACTGGTCAGCACGGTCGGAGCCGTCACGGGATCAACCCCTTGCCGTCGATCGCCTTCTGCACCTGATCGGCCAATTCGTCGGCGGTCCGCTCCGGGTCGATCGAGGTGATCGGCGCGAGCGTGGCTGAGATCCGCGTCGACATCGCCTGATAGTTCGGTGTCGCCGGGCGCACCGCGGCGGTGGTCAGCTGGTCACGGATGATCGCGTACTGCGGGTACTTCTTCTGGAACTCGGGGTCGTCATACAGCGACGCGCGCACCGCAGGCAGGCCGCCCTCGATCGAGGTGTAGCGCTGGTTGGTCTCGCTGCGGATGCAGCGCACCGCCTCGAATGCCTGCGCGGGTTTGCGGGTGGTCGAGGCGACCGCCAGATTGAGTCCGCCGAGGGTGACCCTGGCCTGCTGTCCCGGAATGACACCGGGGTACGGCGCGAACCCGAAGACCCGACGGCTGGCGTCGAAGGCGATCTGGAACTGCTCGTCGGTGGGTGAGAAGGTGCCGGCGTCGTTGATGCTGCCCGCGAGTTCCGGCATCTGGTCCAGCGGCAGGAACGGCACCCCACCCTTGACCGAGTTCTCCAGCATGGAGGCGAACACGAACGGCCAGTTCACCTCCAGCGCGGCATTACCCTGTTCGAGGGCCAACCGGGCGGTGCCCTCATCGGTCTGGGTGACCGACGGGTCCGCACCCGGCGCTGTGGCGACGGCCTTGATGATCTCCAGGGCCTTGACGGTCGCGGCCCGATGCTCGGGGGTGTCGGTCAGGGTGACGGTCTTGCCGTCCTCGGACAGCACCCGCCCGCCCGCGCTCTCCAGCAGGGTGTTGAACCAGACCACCAGACCCTCGTACTGCTTGGCCTGCACCGCGATCCAGCTGGGGCCACCCTCGGCGTGCAGCCTGGCGGCGTCGGCCAGCATCTGATCCCAGGTGGCGGGTGGCGGAGAGACCAGATCCGGCCGATACCAGAGCATCTGGGTGTTGGTGGTCACCGGGGCGGCGTAGAGCTTGCCCTGCCACGTTGCGGTCTCGACCGGGCCTGGCAGGGTGTCGGTGGTGGCGTCGGACTCGGCCAGTCCGGCCGGATCGTCGGACAACGGTAGTGCCCAGCCGGCTTCGGCGAACTCCGCGGTCCACACCACGTCGAGGGCCATGATGTCGAGCGTGCGGTCGTTACCGGTGATCCGGCGGGCCAGTTGCAGTCGCTGGTCGTCGGCGCCCTTGGGCAGGCTGAACTGCTGGATGCGGAACTTCCCGCCCAGTTGTTCGTTGCAGCGGTTGGCCACCGCGGTGAAGGTCGCGGTCTCACTGGCCGGCGTGTAGAGGCTCACTGTCGAGTCGTCGGGGCCCGATCCGCATGCCGAAACCGCCGACGCGGCGGTCATCGCGGTCACAACCGCCGTGCCGACCCGACGTACCCGCCCCGCTATCGCCACGACGCGTACCTTAACCCGCCGCTGGACACCCCTCACGAACAGACGCAAAGTCGCACGAATCGCTGCCGAAACGCGCGAGTTTGCGTCTGCTCGCGCAGCGGGGCGCTAGAGCGTCAGCCGCGACAGCATGTCCCGCGCCCGCTCAGCGTTCTGCGGGTCGCACAGCACGTCATAGCGGCCCGCCACCAGCTGCATGGTGGAGCTGAAATCCCTGGTGCCCTTGGACAACGCATACGGGATCGCGGAGGTGATCAGGCCGAAGACCACGCCGGCGAGCACACCGACCAGCAGCGACTGCGCCGGGTTGGGGCTGAAGAATCCCAGCACCAGGCCGATGAACACACCCAGCCAGGCGCCGGTGAGGATACCGCCGCCGAGCACCTTGGCCCAGTTGAGCCGGCCGGTGACGCGCTCCACCTGCATCAGGTCGACCCCGACGATGGTGACCTGCTGCACCGGAAACTGGTTGTCGGACAAATAGTCGACGGCCTTCTGGGCCTCGGCGTAGGTGGGATAGGAGCCCACCGGCCAACCTTTCGGCGGCGTCGGCAGGCCCATCGGGCCGCGGCGCGACGAGCCCGCCATGCCGCCGGGAACCCCACCCGGGTTCTGCGCGGGCGGAAAAGGACTGGTCATGGTTGCTGTGTTCCCCTCTGCCGATCGGCTTCGTCATCCAAATAAGCCACCGGCTAACGGTATTACATACGCTAAGTTGATCAGCATGACAGCTGCCAGCGGTGACCCCGGGGAAGATCCTCAGAACCAGGGCCAGCAGCCACCGGCGGGCGGCCACGAGGCCCCGCCCATCGAACATTCTCCGGCCTACGGATACGGCATCCCTCCGGCCCCGCCCTACCCGGACTACCAGCAGCCGGGCGGTTTTCCGCCGCCCGTGCAGCCCGGGCCGGCCTTCCCGCCACCGGCCGCTTATCCCACCGATTTCAACCAGCCATACGGCGGCTATCCGCCCCCGCCGCCGGGGTATGCGATGCCCCCGGAGTACGGCGCGCCCTACCCCGGCGGCTATGCCTATCCGCCGGGCTATCCGGCCCCGCCACCGGGGACCAACAAACTGGCGATCGGGTCGATCGTGGCCTCGGTGTTCGGTCTGCTGTGCGGTATCGGCTCCGTTATCGGGATCGTGCTGGGCGCGCTCGCGCTCAACCAGATCAAGCGGTCCCGGGAGGGCGGCTACGGCCTGGCCGTGGCCGGCATTGCCATCGGAGTTGCAGCGATGGCGATTTGGATCGTGATGTTGGTCTTCGCCAGGAACTAGGGTCAGCCGGGCGGTGCGAACGGCGCCGACATCCGGGCCATCCCGGCGGCGCGCCCCTTGGCGGCCACCACCAGGGCCATCTTGCGACTGGCCTCGTCGATCATCTCCTCACCCAGCATCACCGCGCCCCGCGCACCACCGGCCGCCGAGGTGTGCCACCCATAGGCCTCCAGCACCAATTCGGCATGGTCGTACTCGTCCTGAGCGGGTGAGAAGATCTGGTTGCCGGCGGCGATCTGGTCGGGATGCAGCACCCATTTGCCGTCGTAGCCCAGCGCCGCCGACCGCCCGGCCACCCGGCGGAAGGCCTCGAGATCGCGGACCTTGAGATAGGGGCCGTCGATCGCCGCCACCCCGTGCGTGCGGGCCGCGATCAGAATCGTCATCAGGATGTGGTGGTAGGCATCGCCGACGTCGTAGCCCTCGGGTTGCTCCCCGACGACCCCGGCGCGCATGTTGAGGCTGGCCATCAGATCGGCCGGTCCGAGCACCAGGGCCCGGATCCGGGGCCCGCCGGCGATCGCGCCGATCTTGGTGAGGCCGGTGGCGTCTTCGATCTGCACGTCGATGCCGATGCGGCCGATCTCCAGACCGTGGCTGCGTTCGACCTGGGTGAGCAACAGGTCCAGGGCGTGCACGTGATGCGCATCGGACACCTTGGGCAGCACGATCACATCGAGATGGGCGCCGGCGGCCGCCACCACCTCGATCACGTCGAGGTGCGTCCACGGCGTCGTCCAGTCATTGACCCGGACCCCGCGCACCTGGCCGGCCCAACCCGGCCCGGCCAGTGCCGCACCGACCCGGGTCCGGGCCGCGGCCTTGGCATCCGGAGCGACGGAGTCCTCGAGATCGAGGAACACCTGGTCGGCAGGCAGGCCCTTGGCCTTCTCGATCATCCGCGGATTGCTGCCGGGAACCGACAGGCAGGTTCGGCGGGGTCGATATCGAAAGTCCACGCGCAGACTCCTACCCTTTGTAGTCATGGCGTCGGTGAACAGGGTATACGCGGCGCGACTGGCGGGAATGGTGGTGCTGGGCCCCGACGGCGAGTCCCTGGGCCGGGTCCGCGATGTGGTGGTCAGCATCAGCATCGTGCGCCACCAACCCCGCGTGCTCGGACTGGTCGTCGAATTGCTCACCCGCCGAAGGATTTTCGTCCCGATCCTGCGTGTCACCGCGATCGAGCCGGACGCCGTCACCCTCACCACCGGCAACGTCTCGCTTCGACGATTCGTCCAGCGCCCCGGCGAGGTCATGGTCCTGGGTCAGATCCTCGACACCCGGGTCCGGGTCAACGACCCCGAGCAGGAGCAGCTGGCCGGGGTCGACGTGGTGGTCGTCGACCTGGGCATCGAGCAGACCCGCACCCGTGACTGGATGGTCACCCGGGTCGCGGTGCGCAGCCAGCGCAAGCTCGGGCGCCGCTCGGCGGTCGTGGTGGTGGACTGGCAGAACGTCGCCGGACTCACCCCGTCCGGGCTGGCGATGCCCGGGCAGGGAGTCGCCCAACTGCTGCACCAGTTCGAGGGCCGGCGCCCGATCGAGGTGGCCGACGCGCTGCGCGAATTGCCGGCCAAACGCCGCACCGAGGTGATCGACGCGCTCGACGACGAACGCCTGGCCGATGTCCTTCAGGAACTCTCCGAGGACGACCAGAGCGAACTGCTGCGCAAACTGGACACCGAGCGCGCCGCGGACGTGCTCGAGGCGATGGACCCCGACGACGCCGCCGACCTGCTGGGTGTGATGAACCCGACCGAGGCCGAGGCGCTGTTGGACCGAATGGCCCCGGAGGACTCCGAGTCGGTGCGACGGCTGCTCAGCCACTCCCCCGACACCGCCGGTGGGTTGATGACCTCGGACCCGGTGGTGCTGGCCCCGGACACCACGGTGGCCGAGGCCCTGGCCCGGGCGCGTGATCCGGACCTGACCCCCGCGCTGGCCTCGCTGGTCTTCGTGGTGCGCCCGCCGACGGCCACCCCGACCGGCCGCTACCTCGGCTGCGTACACCTGCAGGCACTGCTGCGGGAGCCGCCGGCGCACCTGGTCAGCGGGATCGTCGACAGCGACCTGCCCAGCCTCAAGCCCGACGCCGCCCTGGGTGGGGTGACCCGCTACTTCGCCGCCTACAACCTGGTCTGCGGACCGGTCGTCGACGACGAAGGCCACCTCCTGGGCGCGGTGACCGTCGATGACGTGCTCGATCACCTGTTGCCGCCGGACTGGCGGGAGAGCTTCGACGATGCCGGCACCAACGTGGCGGCCGGGGGCCCGACGTGAGCGACCCCCGGCAGCGCCTCGACACCCCGCTCACCTCCCGGCGGCCGTCGTTGCGCTTCGACCCCGAGGCGATCGGACAGTTCAGCGAGTCCATCGCCCGGTTCCTCGGCACCGGCCGCTACCTGCTGTGGCAGACCGTCCTGGTCATCGTGTGGATCACGGTGAACCTGTTCGCGGTGACCCTGCGCTGGGACCCCTACCCGTTCATCCTGTTGAACCTGGCCTTCTCCACCCAGGCCGCCTATGCGGCGCCGCTGATCCTGCTGGCCCAGAACCGCCAGGAGAACCGCGACAAGGTGGCTCTGGAGGAGGACCGTCGGCGCGCCCAGCAGACCAAGGCCGACACCGAATTCCTGGCCCGCGAACTGGCCGCGCTGCGCCTGGCCGTCGGTGAGGTCGCGACCCGGGACTACCTGCGCCGGGAGCTCGACGAGATACGTGAACGCCTCGAGGCGCTGCAACCGGTCGTGTCGACGCCGCGCAGGAAGGACGACTCCGAGCGGCGGACGAAGAAGACCGGCGGGTGACAACCTGGCCAATGCGTTTCGCCGGCGTCACCCCCTTAGGTATGGTGACGGGGTTCACAAGGTCGGATATCACTGTGAGGGCGGGCACGTGCGGATAAGGCGCCGAGGCAACCGGGGGTCGGGTACCCCCGTGTTCGGGATCGCGGTGCTGACCCCGATCGTGCTGGCCGGTGCCGTGGCCGCTGCCCCCGGCGGTGTCGGGGTGCCGGTGAAGGCCGATGACACCACCCCGATCGCAGCGGCCGATCAGATGCAGACCGACGGTGTCACGGTGGTGGCGATGGCCAAACCGCCGGCGGACTTCCGCTTTGCCGCGACCACGCTGGGGCCGCCCCCACCCGCGGCCGTGGTCAGCTCGGCGGGCGGTATGCGGATTCCCGCGATGGCGCTGACCGCCTACCGCAAGGCGGAGCAGACGATGGCCGCCACCGCTCCCGGGTGCGGTGTGAGCTGGAATTTACTGGCCGGTATCGGCCGCATCGAGTCCTCGCACGCCAACGGCGGCGCGACGGATTCCCGCGGCACGTCGGTCCGCCCGATCTACGGCCCGGTGCTCGACGGCAGCCTGCCCGGCAACGAGGTCATCGTGCAGAGCAACGTGGGTGGCCGGGCCGTCTACGCCAGGGCGATGGGCCCCATGCAGTTCCTGCCCGGAACCTGGTCGCGCTACGCGTCCGACGGCGACGGCGACGGTAAGGCCGACCCGCAGAACCTGTTCGACGCTTCGCTGTCCGCCGCCCGCTACCTGTGCAGTGGCGGGCTGAACCTGCGCAACCAGGCCCAGGTGCTGACCGCGATCCTGCGCTACAACAACTCGATGGCCTACGCCCAGAACGTGTTGGGCTGGGCCGCCGCGTATGCCACCGGAGTCGCGCCGATCGACCTGCCGCCGATCAGCGGCCCGATCCCGGCCCTCGGCAGCCTGCACCTGGACGTCCCAGAGGGCTTGGATCCCGTCATGTCCGATCTGCACACCGTCGACCCGACCGCCCAATTGATGGGCAACAGCATGGCCGCCGGCCAGTTGATGCCGGGTCCGACGGCCGGTCCGGTCGACAGCGTGCTGCCCGAGCACGGGTGCCAGGTCATCTGCATGGCCTCGCAATTGGCCCCCTCGCAGGCCCCGGTGCCCGACAATCTGCCGCCGTGGATGCAGCCGATGCCGTGGATGCAGCCGATGCCGTGGATGCCTCCGCAGTCCACGACGCCGTTGCTGGCCCCGGTGGGACCGCTGCCCGGTATGGCCCCGCCCGGAACTGTCCCACTGCCCGGCGCTGGGCCGCTTCCCGGTCCCGGTGTCCCGGCCGCGGCGGACTCGGCGCCGCCGGCTACTGCACCGCTGCCCGGTATGCCCGGCGCCCCGGCCCCGCTACCCGGTGCTCCATTACCCGGCGCCCCACTGCCCGGCATGCCCGGCTCCGCCGAAGCCCCGTTGCCCGGTATGCCCGGCTCCGCCGAGGCTCCGCTGGTGCCGGCACCCGGAACGCCGCCGTGGCTGACCCCGCCGCCG
>LFFF01000091.1 GCA_001510415.1 Actinobacteria bacterium casp-actino6
GCCGAACTCACCGACGCGATCGGCCACCTCGACGATCCCGCCCGCGACGTGCTGGAACGACTGGTGGTCGGCTCACCGGTGGGCCGCACCCGCGACGCCGCGCCGGGTACACCGGCGGGCCGGCCCGTACAACGGCTGCTGGCCGCCGGACTGCTCCGGCAGGTGGACGACGAGACCGTGGTACTGCCCCGCGATGTGGGGCAGGTTCTGCGTGGCGAGCAGCCCGGCCCCCGCGATCTCACACCGCCTGACCCGGTGGTCGGTACCACCACCGCCAGGGATGTCGACGGATCGGCGGCCGGCGCAGCCCTTGAGCTCATGCGTCAGGTCGAAACGGTTCTGGAAAGCCTCTCGGCGGCACCGGTGCCCGAACTGCGCAGCGGCGGACTCGGGGTGCGGGAGGCCAAGCGGCTGAGCAAGGCCACCGGGGTCGACGAACAGCGGCTGGGGCTGATCCTGGAACTGGCCGCGGCGGCCGGCCTGATCGCCAGCGGCATTCCCGAGCCGTCCCAGCCGGGCGACACGCTCGGATACTGGGCACCGACGGTTGCGGCCGACAGATTCCTGGAGGCGCCGGCTGCATCCCGCTGGCTGCAGTTGGCCACCACCTGGCTGGATCTTCCATCCCGGCCGGGCCTGGTGGGCGACCGCGGTCCGGATGACAAACCGTATGCGGCACTGTCGGATGCGCTCTATTCCACGGCCGCTCCTCTCGATCGGCGACTGCTACTGGGCCTGCTGGCCGGATTGCCGGCGGGATCCGGAGTCGATGCCGCACGCGCATCTGAGGCGCTGATCTGGCAACGGCCCCGGTGGGCGGCCAGACTGCAGCCGGGCCCGGTCGGCCACCTGCTCGACGAGGCGCACGCCGTCGGCCTCACCGGCCGCGACGCGCTCAGCTCACCGGCTCGTGCGCTCTTGGACACCGGGGAGGATGCCGCACTGGCCGCCATGACCAGGGCACTGCCCGAACCGATCGATCACTTCCTGGTCCAGGCCGATCTCACCGTTGTGGTGCCGGGCCCCCTGCAGCGCGAACTGGCCGAGGAACTCGGTGCGGTGGCCACCGTCGAGTCGGCGGGAGCGGCGATGGTCTACCGGGTCAGTGAACAATCCGTCCGGCATGCCCTCGATACCGGACGAACCGCAGAGGGTCTGCAGCGGTTCTTCGAGCAGTACTCGAAAACCTCTGTCCCCCAGGGTCTTATCTACCTGATCAACGATGTCGCGCGTCGCCACGGACAGCTTCGGGTGGGAATGGCGGCGTCCTTCGTTCGCTGCGACGATCCGGCGTTGCTCTCACACGCGGTGTCCGCGCCGGCGATGGCCGCCCTCGCGGTCCGGCTGCTGGCGCCGACGGTGGCCGTCTCACAGGCCCCGATCGCCGATGTGCTGACCGCCCTGCGGAAGGCGGGTTTCGCCCCGGCGGCCGAGGATCCCTCCGGTGCGATCGTCGACCTGCGCCGGCGGGGCGCGAGGGTTCCGCCGAACCCGGTACGCAGGGCACTGCGCGGACTGTCGAAACCGAACTCCGAGAACCTGGCCACCGTGGTGTCGGTGCTGCGCCGGGTGCAGTCGGCCCCGCTCGGCGGGGCGCGGGTCGATCCGGCCGTCGCGATGGCACTGCTGCACCAGGCTGCGGTTCTCGGGACCGACGTGCTGGTCGGCTACGTCGACGCCGCCGGGGTGGCCACCCAGCGGGTGCTCCGACCGCTGGCCGTCACCGGTGGCCGGCTGACGGCCTGGGACCCCGCTCAGGGCCGCCCGCGCGAGTTCGCCGTGCACCGGGTCACCTCCGTGATGTCGGCCGAGCCCGGATAATGGGGCCATGACTGACGGCCCCCTGATCGTGCAGAGCGACAAGACAGTCCTTCTCGAGGTCGACCACGAGCAGGCCGACGCCGCACGCGCCGCCATCGCCCCGTTCGCCGAACTCGAACGTGCCCCCGAACACATCCACACCTATCGCATCACCCCGTTGGCGCTGTGGAACGCCCGTGCCGCCGGTCACGACGCCGAACAGGTGGTCGACGTACTGGTGAACTTCTCCCGCTACGCGGTACCCCAACCGCTGCTGGTCGACATCGTCGACACCATGGCCCGCTACGGCCGACTCCAGTTGGTCAAGCACCCCGCCCACGGCCTGTGCCTGCTCAGTCTGGACCGCGCGGTCCTCGCGGAGGTGCTGCGCAATAAGAAGATCACCCCGATGCTGGGCGCGCGCATCGATGACGACACCGTCCTGGTTCACCCCAGCGAGCGGGGCCGGGTCAAACAGATGCTGCTCAAGATCGGCTGGCCGGCCGAAGATCTGGCCGGCTACGTCGATGGCGAGGCCCACCCGATCAGCTTGGCGCAGGATGGCTGGGAACTGCGGGACTACCAGCAGATGGCGGCGGACTCGTTCTGGGCCGGCGGGTCGGGGGTGGTGGTACTGCCGTGCGGTGCGGGTAAGACCATCGTGGGTGCGGCGGCCATGGCCAGGGCCGGTGCCACCACGCTGATCCTGGTCACCAACACCGTGGCCGGCCGGCAGTGGAAGCGGGAACTGATCGCCCGCACATCGTTGACCGAAGAGGAGATCGGCGAGTACTCCGGTGAGCGAAAAGAGATCCGCCCGGTCACCATCGCCACCTATCAGGTGATCACCCGCCGGACCAAGGGGGAATACCGGCACCTGGAATTGTTCGACAGCCGGGATTGGGGCCTGATCATCTACGACGAGGTGCATCTTCTGCCGGCCCCGGTGTTCCGGATGACCGCCGATCTGCAATCGCGACGGCGGCTGGGGCTGACGGCCACCCTGATCCGCGAGGACGGCCGCGAGGGCGATGTGTTCAGCCTGATCGGGCCCAAGCGCTACGACGCGCCGTGGAAGGATATCGAGGCCCAGGGCTGGATCGCCCCGGCCGAGTGCATCGAGGTCCGGGTCACGATGACCGATAACGAGCGGATGCAGTACGCCGTTGCCGAGCCGGAGGAGCGCTACAAGCTGTGCTCCACGGCGCACACCAAGGTCGCGGTGGTGAAGTCGATCCTGGCCAAACACCCCGGGGAGCCGACGCTGGTGATCGGTGCCTATCTCGATCAACTCGACGAACTCGGTAAGGAACTCGATGCCCCGGTGATCCAGGGGTCGACCAAGAACGCCGAACGCGAGGCGCTCTTCGATGCCTTTCGGCGCGGCGAGGTCAAAACACTGGTGGTGTCCAAGGTGGCCAATTTCTCCATTGACCTGCCCGAAGCCTCAGTGGCCGTGCAGGTTTCGGGCACCTTCGGATCGCGCCAGGAGGAGGCGCAGCGCCTCGGCCGGCTGCTGCGGCCCAAGCACGACGGTGGCGGCGCGGTGTTCTACTCGGTGGTCTCCCGCGACAGCCTGGACGCCGACTACGCCGCCCACCGGCAGCGCTTCCTGGCCGAGCAGGGTTACGGCTACCACATCACCGACGCCGACGACCTGCTGGGGCCGGCGATCTGAACCGTGCCGGAACCCATTCCGCGGCCCGTGCGCCAATCCGTGGCGGGCCACCGCGACACAAGGCACACTCGGGGCATGACGTCATGTTCACGCCACGCTGACAGGTTGACCACCCCCACCCCACCCTCGGCACCCCTGCGGGAGGCATGAGCGTGGCGAATCGACAACTGAAGGGCCTCCCCGACGTCCGCGCGTTCTTCCACACCAATACGGTGCCGCTCTACTTCATCTCGCCGACGCCGTTCAATCTGCTCGGCATCGACCGTTGGGTGCGGAATTTCTACTATCTGAATTACTTCGATTCTTTCGAGGGCAGCCACCCACGGGTGTTCGTACCCCGCAAGCGCGACCGCCGGGATTTCGATTCCATGGGCGACGTGGTCAATCACCTACTCTCCGATCCGGAGACGCTGGAGTTCATCGCCGAGCGCGGCCCCGGCGGCAAGGCGTGCTTCGTCATGCCCGACGAAGAGACCTCCGGCCTGGCGCGCCAGGCCGGACTCGAGGTCATGGAACCACCCCCGGAGCTGCGCCACCGGCTGGACTCCAAAGTGGTCATGACCCGGCTCGCCGAGGAGGCCGGCGTGCCGAGCGTGCCGCACGCGATCGGGCGGGCCGGCTCCTACGCCGAGTTGCTTGCGCTGGCGAGCAGCGCCGGGCTCGGCGATGACCTCGTCGTTCAGGACCCCTACGGCAATGCCGGTAGTGGGACGTTCTTCCTGCGCGGCGAGCGCGATTGGGACCAGTGCGCCGCGGAGCTGACAGCTCAGCGCGAAGTGAAGGTGATGAAGCGCATCCGCAATGTCGAGGTGTGCCTGGAGGGCACCGTGACCCGTTACGGCACCGTCGTCGGACCCGCGATGACGAGCCTCGTCGGGTACCCGGAGCTGACCCCCTACCGGGGTAGCTGGTGCGGTAACGACGTCTGGCGGGAGGCACTGCCGCCCGAGCAGACACGCGCCGCGCGGGAGATGGTCCGAAAGCTGGGTGACGTCCTGGGCCGGGAGGGCTATCTGGGTTACTTCGAGGTGGACCTGCTGCACGACCTGGACTCCGATGAGCTCTACCTCGGCGAGGTGAACCCGCGGCTCAGCGGGGCCAGCCCGATGACGAATTTGACCACGGAAGCCTACGCCGACATCCCGCTGTTCCTGTTCCACCTGCTCGAGTTCATGGACATCGACTATGAACTCGACGTCAACGAGATCAACGCGCGCTGGGAGCGGGGCTACGGCGAGGACGAGGTCTGGGGTCAGGTGATCATCTCCGAGACCTCCACGACGGCGGAGATCTTCACCAAGACGCCGCGAACCGGTGTGTACCGCCTCGACGCGGCCGGGCACGCATCGTTTGCCCGCCCGGCCGACGACTGGGACTCGATCGCCGACGATTCAGAGGCCTTCTTCATGCGGGTGGCGGCGCCGGGTGACTTGCGCTGCGAAGGCGCCCAACTCGGCGTGCTGGTCACCCCCGGGCACCTGCAGAGCGAGGATTACCAGCTCACCGAGCACTGCCAGCGCTGGCTCACCGGGATCAAGGCGAAATTCGTCTCCGCACCCTTGGCGCAGACATCGCCGATCCTGTCCCGGCTCGTCGCGCGAGCGTAGCCCCCCGCCGTGGCCGAACCCGATCGCGTCCCCGCCGGAATTTCGCTGGCCAACTGGCTGTGGGAACCCTACTCGCACTGGTCATTCCAGCACGTCGACGAGATGGTGCCGACTGCGGTGATTTCGCGTGGGACGGCTCCGACGGCGGTGCTGGCACCGGCCCCCGCCGCGATCGCCGCGATACCGGTGACCGGTACCGATGGGGATCCCACCACCCTCGGAGCGGTGATGGCCGACACCGAGACCGATGGATGGGCGGTCGCCTTCCGAGGATCGATGGTGGCCGAGGAGTACCGCCACGGCCTCGCGCCAGAGTCCCGGCACCTGATGTTCTCCGTGAGCAAATCGCTGACCGGCGCGGTTGCCGGGGCTCTCCACGGAGCCGGTGCGATCGACCTGACCGCACCGGTCACCGCCTTCGTCCCGGCGCTGGCGCACTGCGGCTACGCCGGCGCGACGGTACGCGACCTGCTGGACATGAGATCGGGTATCGCCTTCTCCGATGACTACAGCGATCCCCACGCCGATATCCACATTCTCGACCAGGCGATGGGATGGGCACCGCGCAGCGGTCCGGAGATTCCGGCCACCCTTTACGACTTCCTGCTGACCCTGCCGCAGAAGTCGCCGCACGGCGGACCGTTCGAATACCGCTCATCCGAAACCGACGTTCTCGGCTGGATCTGCGAGGTCGCCGGCGGCCAACGTATGCCGGGTCTCATGTCCGAACTCCTCTGGAGTCGAATCGGCGCCCGCTACGACGCCAGCATCGCCGTGGACAGTGCCGGCACCGGCATGTTCAACGGCGGAGTCAGCGCCTGTCTCACCGATATGGTCCGCTTCGGATCGCTGTTCCTGCAGGACGGTGCATCCCTGACCGGACAGCAGGTGGTGCCGGAGGCGTGGATCGCCGACACCCTTGCGGGCGGGCCCGACTCACGTCAGGCGTTTGCAGCCGGTCTCGGTGACGGCGATCTGCCCGGCGGGATGTACCGCAACCAGATGTGGTTTCCCTACCCCGGCAGCAATGTCCTGCTGTGTATGGGCATGTGCGGTCAGCTGATCTACATCAACCGCGCCGCGGAGATGGTGGCCGCGAAGTTGTCGACCCAACCACACACGCACGGCCCGCACGTGCTGCAGGACACCCTGCGGGCGTTCGACGCGGTGGCTGACGCGCTGACGGAATCACCGGGCCGGCATCGGGCTACCCGAACGCGGGTATGACCTCGCGCTCGAACATGTCGATACCGGAGCGGTCGTAGGCCGCTTCCGGGAAGTAGCAGATGACGTATTCGCACCCCAGATCCCGCAACTCGGTCAGCGTCCTGACCACCTGATCGGGTGTGCCGGTCGCGTTGCCCGGGGCGGAGTTCATCGCGATCATCGCATCGGCGGCCGCATCGCCGCAGATCCCGGCCAGGCGATCACGGACCCGTTGCAGCCGCTGTTGCACATCGCTGTCGGAGTGTCCCAGCACGGCGTTGACATTGGCGGAGCGCACGATCGCGTCGTAGTCGGTCCCCACCTCACGGCAGTGCCCGGCGAGAATCTCCGACTTGCGGGCGAATTCGTCAGGGGCGGCGCTGAAGTTGGTGTACTGGGCGTACTTCGCGGCGATCTTCAACGTCACCTTCTCGCCGCCACCGGCGATCCACAGCGGGATCCCTGCGGGCTGAAGCGGTTTGGGCGACACGATGGCGCCCTCGACCTGGTAATGCCTGCCATCGAAGGTGACCGTGCCGTCGCGCCACGCATCGCGCATGATCTGAACGCCTTCGTCGAGCCTGGCCAACCGGACCCCGGCTGAGGGGAATCCGTAGCCGTAGGCGCGCCACTCATGCTCGTACCAGCCGCCGCCGATGCCCATCTGAACCCGGCCGCCCGAGATGATGTCGGTGGTTGCGGCCACCTTGGCCAGGTACGCGGGGTTGCGGTAGCTCATCGCGGTGCACATCTGGCCGAGCTTGATCTGTGAGGTGGTAGCGGCCAATGCGGCCATCAGGGTCCACGCCTCGTGGGTGGCCTCCGAGGTGGGCATCGGCACGGTGTGGAAGTGGTCGTACACCCACACCGAGTCCCATCCTCCGCCGTCGGCGGACTGGGCGAGGTCACGCATTGTCGCCCAATGGTTTTCCGCAGGAATCCCGACCAGGTCAAGCCGCCAGCCCTGGGGAACGAAGAGTCCGAATCGCATACATCGACTCTACGGCGAAAGTGCCTTCACAACACCGGCATCAGGTGGCGCAGGATCAAGGCTGACTGCGCCGCGACCTCGTCGACGAATGCGGTGAAGTCGACGCTGGAGTCGGCCCCGGCGAGGTCCGAAAGGGAACGGACGACCAGCCACGGGATCCCGAAGCTCTCGCATACCTGACTGACCGCAGCGCCTTCCATCTCCACGGCCTGCCCGGCCAGTTCCGCATGCAGGCGCACCCGGGTCACCTCGCAGTGCAGGTACTGGTCTCCGGTCAAGACCGTCCCGAAGGTGATGCAGGGCGGCCTGCCGCGGCCGCCGGCACGGCTGGATAACGCGGGCAACGTCAATCCGTCGAGCCGGCCGCGAACCCGCGCGAGCAGCGCAGGGTCGGCGGCATAACCGAATTGGGTGGTGGGATTGATGAAGGGAACATGGCCGGCCTGATACACCTGCAGGGCGGCTTCTTCGATCACCCCGGCGTCGTGCTGAATGGTCCGCTCGGCGATCACCACATCGCCGATTCGCAGCATCGGATCCAGGCCGCCCGCCACACCGGAGAACACAATCGCGCGGCACCCGAAGCGGTCGGCGAGCACGGTGGCCACCAGCGCGGCGCTGACTTTTCCCATCCCGGCCCGGGATAGGACCACCCGGTGGCCGTCGAGCTCGCCGACGCTGAACTCGATGTCGGCCACCGTGTGCGTCGCTACCCCGGCCATGGCGGTCAGCAGGTGCTCATACTCCTGCGGCAGCGCGCAGAGGAGTCCGATGGTCACGTGCGTGCAACGCCGAGGACCCTCGGCGCGCACGCGCACCGAGGGTCCCTGTCGGAGGCTCTCACTAGGTCAGCAGTGACGCCGGCGGGTTGAAGCGGTCGCCGTAACGCTCCGCCAGTTCCTTGGCGCGAGCCACGAAAGCGGCCGTGCCACCGGGGTAGCCGGTGATGAACTGGGCAGCGCCACCGGTCCACGGCGGGAAGCCGATGCCCATGATGGAGCCGATGTTGGCATCCGCCGTGGTGGTGATCACACCTTCGTCGAAGCACTTCTGGGTCTCCAGCGCCTCGGCGAACAGCATCCGGTCGATCATGTCCTGCAGCGGCGGCTTCGAGGTGCCCGACGTGAAGGTCTCGCGAAGCCCGGGCCACAGTTGGGTCCGCTTTCCGTCGACGTACTCGTAGAAGCCGGCACCGGACAGCCGCGACGGCCGGCCGATCTCGATCATCTTCTCCACGACGGCCTCGGCCGGGTGCGGCTCGTACTTGCCGCCCGCATCCTCGACACCCTTGCGGCTGGCGACGGCGATCTTGTGCATCAGCTCCATGTTGAGCTCATCGGAGAGCTGCAGCGGCGGAGCCGGGTAGCCG
Organism: Actinobacteria bacterium casp-actino6; assembly: GCA_001510415.1. GTDB lineage: Bacteria > Actinomycetota > Actinomycetes > Mycobacteriales > Mycobacteriaceae > Mycobacterium. The sequence goes on from LFFF01000091.1 coordinate 8,652, forward strand.
GCCTGGCTGCCGGCATGCTCGATCGACGCGGGCTCCACGCCCTCGCCCAGCATGGCCAGCGCCTCGTTGATGAAGGTGCCGATGACCCGGCTGGTGTAGAAGCCGCGGCTGTCGTTGACCACGATCGGGGTCTTACCGATCGCCAGGGTGTAGTCGAACACCCGGGCCAACGCCTCGTCAGAGGTCTTCTCACCCTTGATGATCTCGACCAGCGGCATCTTGTCCACCGGTGAGAAGAAGTGGATACCGATGAAGTCGTCTTGGCGCTTGACCCCGGTGGCCAGCCCGGTGATGGGCATAGTGGAGGTGTTGGAGCCCAGAATCGCATTGGGCTCGACGATGTCCTCGATCTCCTGGAATACCTTGTGCTTGAGTTCCTGGTTTTCGAAAACCGCCTCGATGACGAAGTCCACCCCGGCGAAATCCTTCGGATCGGCGGTCGGGGTGATCCGGCCCAGCAGCGCCGCGGACTTCTCCTCAGTGGTGCGGCCACGCTCGAGCGCCTTGGCCTCGAGCTTCTCCGAGTAGTTCTTGCCCTTGTTCGCCGCCTCGATGGTGACGTCCTTGAGAACGACGTCGAAACCGGCCTTGGCCGACACATAGGCGATACCGGCGCCCATCATGCCCGCGCCCAGAACGCCGATCTTGGTGATCGGGGTCTTGCCGATGCCCTCCGGCCGCGATCCGCCGGCGTTGATGGCCTGCAGGTCGAAGAAGAACGCCTGAATCATGTTCTTGGCGACGTGGCCGGTGGCCAGTTCGGTGAAGTAGCGGCTCTCGATGCGGCTGGCGGTGTCGAAGTCGACCTGCGCGCCCTCGACGGCGGCAGCCAGGATGGCCCGTGGTGCGGGCATGTTCGCGCCCTTGATCTGCTTGCGGAGCAGGGACGGGAACGACGGCAGAATGGCCGCCAGCGCCGGCGAGGACGGGGTGCCGCCGGGCATCCGGTAGCCCTTGGCATCCCACGGCTGGGTGTGGGCCTCCGGGTTGGCCTTGATCCACGCCTTGGCGGCCGGCACCAGTTCTTCGACGCTGCCGACGAGTTCGTCGACCAGACCGGTGTCCTTGGCCTTCTTCGGGTTGAACCGGGTGCCCTGGGACAGGACGTTGACGAAGGCGTTCTGGATGCCCATCATCCGTACGGTTCGGGTGACGCCGCCACCGCCGGGCAGCAGGCCCAGGCTGACCTCGGGCAGGCCGATCGCGCTGCCCTTGACGTCCGCGGCGATGCGCCTGTGACAGGCCAGGGCGATCTCCAGGCCGCCGCCGAGGGCGGCGCCGTTGATAGCCGCGACGACCGGCACGCCCAGGGTCTCCAGCTTGCGCAGGTCTGCCTTGATCTCCTCGACCTCGGTGAACGCCTCACCGGCGTGCTCCGGGGTGATCTTGATGATGGCCGTGAGGTCACCGCCGGCGAAGAAGGTCTTCTTGGCGCTGGTGATGACGACACCGGTGATCGAATCCTTCTCGGCCTCGAGACGCTCGACGGCCTTGTGCATCGACTCCTTGTAATGCTCGTTCATCACGTTGGCCCCGCCGGTGGGGTCGTCGAGAGTCAGGGTGACGATGCCGTCGGCATCCTTGTCCCACTTGATGGTGTTCTCTGCCATGGTTTTTCGCTTGCTCCTAGATGTTCCGGCGCTTAGACGCGCTCGATGATGGTGGCGACGCCCATGCCGCCGCCGATGCACAGGGTGATCAGCGCGCGCTTGGCGCCGCGGCGCTCGAGCTCGTCGACCATGGTGCCGGTGATCATGGCGCCGGTGGCGCCCAGCGGGTGTCCCATCGCGATGGCGCCGCCGTTGACGTTGAGCTTTTCGCTCGGAATGTTGAGGTCCTTCTGGAACTTCAGCACCACTGAGGCGAAGGCCTCGTTGAGCTCCCAGAGGTCGATGTCCTCGGGCTTGAGGCCGGCCCGGTCCAGCGCCTTGAGCGCCGCAGGGGTGGGGCCGACGAGCATGATCGTGGGATCGGCTCCGCTGGTGGCGGTGGCGACGATGCGGGCGCGCGGGGTCAGGCCGTTGGCCTTGCCCGCCTTCTCGTTACCGACGACGACCAGGGCGGCACCGTCGACGATGCCGGAACTGTTCCCGCCGGTGTGGACGTGGTTGATCTTCTCGATCCAGTGGTACTTCTGCATCGCCACATCGTCGAAGCCGGCCATCGCGGCCAGGCCTTCGAAGGCGGGCTTGAGCTTGCCCAGGCTCTCCATGGTGGTGCCGGGGCGCATGTGCTCATCGTGGTCGAGGATCAGCAGGCCGTTCTGGTCGCGGACCGGGACGACGGACTTGGCGAAGTAGCCGCCGGACCACGCGGCCGCGGCCCGCTCCTGGGACTGCACGGCGTAGGCGTCGACGGCATCGCGGTCGAAGCCCTCCAGGGTGGCGATCAGGTCGGCACCGATACCCTGCGGGACGATGAAAGCGTCGTAGTTGGTGGCCGGGTCGGACATCATCGCGCCGCCGTCGGAGCCCATCGGCACCCGGCTCATCGACTCCACGCCGCCGGCGTAGACGAGGTCGTCCCAGCCGGAGCGCACCTTCTGGGCGGCGGTGTTGACGGCCTCCAGGCCGGAGGCGCAGAACCGGTTGAGCTGGAAGCCGCCGACGGTGTCGGGCATACCCGCGGCGATGACGGCAGTTCGGGCGATATCGCCGCCCTGGTCGCCGACCGGTGAGACACAGCCCAGGATGACGTCGCTGACCATGTTCTCGTCGAGATTGGGGTGACGCGAGCGGAGCTCGTCGATCAGACCTGTGACGAGGTTGAGCGGCTTGACCTCGGTCAGCGCACCGTTCTTTCCCTTGCCGCGCGGCGTGCGGATGGCCTCGTAGATGAAGGCTTCTTCGGACATATGGTTTTCCTCTTCAAAGAACGTTCGGATTGGTGTCGTTTCCGGCACTGCAAAGCCTAGTCGGCTGCCGGGCCGGTCCCTAAAACACCCCCGGCCAACCTGTTGGTTGGCGACTCGTCCGGCCCCCCGCCGCACCCGTATGTGGCTACGCTCTGCCCGTGACTGGTTCCGATACCGTCGGCCCCGCGCTGACGACGGTGGCGCGCCTGCGGCCGTACGCGGTCAACGTCTTCGCCAGGATGTCGGCGCTGGCGGCCCGCCT
>LFFF01000092.1 GCA_001510415.1 Actinobacteria bacterium casp-actino6
ACGAGCCTGATCCAGGCTTTCCGCGTCGACTGGGGACACCGGCAGCTCCTTTGGTGCGGCAGCACTCGCCGCCTGACCCTCAGGCTAAATGATCGCTCTCCTTCGTCGCCGATGTGTCGGGCACGGCGACCTCCTCGCGTCCTGCCGTGAGTCAGCTCACGTCCCGCCGATGCCCGTGCGACGAGACCCTAAACTCGGCAGCTGTGACCTCACCGGCCCTGCTGCGCGGCCTGAACACGCTGCGCGATGTCGGGTCGGCGATGGCGGCAAGCGCCCGGCAGGTGAGCCCCGCCCGGATGGCGGCAACCGTGACCGCCGCCGCAGTACTGGTGGCCATCGTCCTGTTCGTTCCGCTGCCCGATGCCGTTCAGCTGCGGGATTGGGCGTCCACTGTCGGAACGTGGTTCCCGCTGGCCTTCCTGGGCGCGCACATCGTCCTCACCGTCCTGCCCTTCCCCCGGACCCCGTTCACGCTGTCGGCCGGGCTGTTGTTCGGCCCGGCGCTGGGGGTCGCCCTCGCGGTCACGGCCAGTGCGATCAGTGCGCTGATCGCACTGTTGCTGGTACGAGCCTTCGGCTGGCAGCTGAGTAGATTGGTGAGCCACCCCGGCGTCACGTCGCTGGACGCCCGGCTATCCGAACGCGGGTGGCCCGCGGTGCTGTCGCTGCGGATGATCCCCGCAGTGCCGTTCTCGGTGCTGAACTACGCTGCCGGCGCCTCGGCTGTGCGGGTGGTGCCCTACTTACTCGCAACCCTCATCGGGTTGCTGCCGGGAACCTCGGCCGTCGTCATCCTCGGCGACGCCATGACCGGCAACATGAACCCGTTGCTGATCTTGGTCTCGCTGTGCACCGGGTCGATCGGCATCGCCGGGCTGATATACGAAACCAGACGCTACCGGCGCGACGCCGATTCAGCGCAGCAGCGTCTCACTCCATGAAAACGCCACGAATGAGACTGTCGACCGGAATGTTGCACCGCATCCGGAGATCCTGTACCGGCGACCGGACGGCATCGATTTCGGCCTGCGTCTGCGGATTGGCGTCCAGGTAGGCTCCCGCCGCACTTTCCGCCTGCGACGTGGGCAGGCCCTGCAGGTTGCTGAACATCTGGTTCACCTCCGGATGGGTGAAGAGGTAGCCGGCCACGGCCGCAGCCACCTGGCTTTCCACCGCGGCGATGTCCGCGGCGGTGCACCCGGGTCCGGGCGCGGCGGTCGCCGTCCCGGCCCCCGCGAACAGCGCGGCACCGGCGCTGAGAACTGCGACCGCAACACGTCGATATGACACAGCTAGGGCTGACATTGCACTCCCCTGGGTTGGCAGGCAGGCGGCTTCGGATGGCCGGGGCTACCATAACCCAATCACCCTTACGACGAAGGACGTGCTGATGCAGAAGCGCCAAGCGCTGATTGTCTTCGCGGCGGCAGCAGGTGCCGTTGCCGCGCTTACGAGCGCCCCGCTGGCCGGGGCTGAGGACGGCGGCGGCGGTCCCAACAACCCCCTGCTGCCGGGGTGCGAGACGACTGGCGGCAGCTCGGCGACCGGCGGCCAGATGGAGGACTGTGCGAGCCCCGGCTCGTCCGAATTGCGGGCCACTCCGAACGATCTCGGCATCATGGGCGCCATGGTGGACGAACCCATGTTCGGGATGATCGGTTGGTAGCCGCAGCGGACCTCTGACCTATCCGGTCTGCGGCCCTATCCGGTCTGCGGCGGATCGACGGACTCGCGGGTCGCGGGTTCGGGCAGACGTTCGCCGTATTTGCCCGGCAGCAACCCGCCCGCAGGGGGGGCGGCACCGACCGCGGGTATCGGTGCCCTCGCCGCCGCCTCCGCCTTCGCGACGGCCTCGGCGATATCCGGGTCGGTGCGAGTGTTGAACCAGTCGGCGACCTCGTCGGAATCGTCCTCCGGTTTGGGGGCATCGGTGTCGACGGGTGAGGGCTGATACCGAAACACCCCGTCGGATCCCGGGGCGCCGAGCAGTTTGGTGAAGCCCTCCAGCGCGGAACCGAAATCGCTGGGCACCAGCCATACCTTGTTGGCCTCGCCCTTGGCCATCTCGGGCAGGGTCTGCAGGTACTGGTAGGCCAGCATTTCGGGGGTGGGGCGGCCGGCCCTGATCGCCGCGAAGGTCTTCTCGATCGCCTTCGCCTCGCCTTGCGCTTGCAGGTACTGCGCGGCCCGCTCGCCCTGGGCCCGCAGGATGCGGGACTGCCGTTCGGCCTCGGCCGCGAGGATCGCGGCCTGCTTGGCGCCCTCGGCAGCGAGAATCTGTGACTGCTTATGGCCCTCGGCCTGTTTGATCGACGCCTCCCGGGTGCCCTCGGCGGTCAGGATCATCGCCCGCTTCTCCCGGTCGGCGCGCATCTGCTTTTCCATCGAGTCCTGAATGGACGGCGGCGGGTCGATGCTGCGCAACTCCACCCGTGCCACCCGCAGGCCCCACCGGTTGGTGGCCTCGTCGAGCACGCCGCGCAACTGGGCGTTGATCTTGTCGCGGCTGGTCAGGGTCTGCTCGAGGGTCATCCCGCCGACGACATTGCGCAGCGTGGTCGTGGTGAGTTGTTCCACACCGACGATGTAGTTGCTGATCTGGTAGACCGCCGCCTGCGGGCTGGTCACCTGGAAATACACCACAGTGTCGATGTTCACGGTCAGGTTGTCCTCGGTGATCACCGGCTGCGGCGGGAACGACACCACCCGCTCCCGCAGGTCCACCCTGGCCCGGATGCGGTCGATGAACGGAATCAGCAGGGTCAGCTGGCCGGAGACGGTCTTGCTGTAGCGTCCCAGCCGTTCGATCACCGCCGCCTCCGCCTGCGGGATCAGGGCGACGGATTTGGCGACGACGATGATCGCGAAGATCACCAACACCGCCAGCAGCACCAGACCTGTCACGGCACCGTCCATATCGGGTCCTCCTATTCAGATATTCAGATAGGTGTTACGGGCTCTTCCACACCACCGCGGTGGCGCCGTCGATATGCATGACGGTCACCTGTTCACCGGGTTCATACACCTCATCGTCGCCGAACGGCCGTGCGGTCCATACCTCGCCGTCCAGTTTGACCTGACCCCGGTCGCGGCCGACCTGGTCCAGGACCAGCGCGTGCCGTCCCTCCAGCGCCTTGGCCGGCTCCGGTAGTCCCTTGCCAGAGGCAAGCCGACGGCGGACCACCGGACGCACCAGAACCAACAGCAGGACCGACACCACCAGGAACACCGCACCATCGGCCCATATCGGCAGTCCGAGCAGCCAGCTGGAGCCGGCCGCCGCGAGCGCGCCACCGCTGAGCATGAGCAGGAACATGTCCCCGGTGAGAGCCTCGGCCCCAGCCAGCCCGAGGGCGGCTACCAGCCAGATCAGCGCTGCGGGCATAGTGCCACGATACGCCCCGCTCCGATGGCGTCGCGCCGCCTGAGGAAGGCACCGGTCAGCCACTACACTTCCGGGATCATGTGGTGTCCGAGCGTCTCGCTATCGGTGTGGTCCAACGCCTGGTTGGCCGGTCATGCCGCTCCCGATGACGTCATGGATGCGTTAACCGCGTGGGCGCCAACCCATTCGGTCATCGCCTATGACGCGGTCGCGGCTGGCCGAACCGGGCTGCCGTGGCCGGATATCGATGATGCCGGCCCGATGTCGCTGCTGCAGACGGTGCGGACATCGGCCGGCCGGCCCGGCGACGCCCCCTGGCCGGCCCGCCCGGCGATCAGCCTCGCGCTGCCGGTACCCGGGGACGTCCGGGGTTTGGCCGCAGGCACCCAGTTTCAGGATGACGCCCTCGACGCCGGGGAGGCCGTCCTGATCGCCACCCCGGACGGGGTGAGCATCGGCCTGGTCCCCGTTTTCCAGGACCTCGACGACGAGGACCCGTCGGGCTGGTCCCCTACTGCGCTGTCCTGGTCTGTCTACTCCCTGCCGCCGGTTGCGGTGCCGGACCACCCGGATCTCGGAGAGGCCGAGTACGCGCTGCGCTCGGCGGTTCGCTCGGCCGCCGAAACCCTGGACACCGTCCGTCCCGCCCCGGGCGCGGATGATCCGCGAACCCTGGTCGAGGAGGTGTTGCAGGCAACCTGCCACCACCGCATCCCCGACCACGCCCCTGACCGGGCGCTTCGGGTGTTGTCGACGGCCGCCCGCGTCGACGCCATCGTCACCGTGAGTTCGGGATTGGCGCCGATCGGTGTCCAGAGCGCCTCGGAGGCCCGTATCACCGACGCGGCCATGCGGCCGTTGGCGACGGTGGTGCGGTCCGCCCGTGGGGCAGCCGTCAGCGCGATCCTGCACTCGGCCTGGCAGTAGCCGCCGCAGCGGCCGCGCTGGCCTCGCAGTCGGCGGTGCAGAACCGCCCGTTGATACTTGACCCGTAACCTGGAACGGGTTGTGCACCAACAACTCTGGAAGCCTCTCGGCCCTCCCGGACTTCGTCGAGCAGATCGATGGCCAGCCGCGCGTAGCGTGGCTGGGCGTTCGGTGTCGTGGCCCGGGCCAACGCGACCCCGAGTTCCGCGGCCTGCTCGGCGAGTTCGCTGTCGAGGTCCCAGATGACCTCGATATGGTCCGCGACGAACCCGACCGGACAGACGATGACCGCTTTGGCGCCGGCCTCGGCGAGGACTGCCAGGTGGTCGCCCACATCGGGTTCCAGCCACGGCACCTGCGGCGGTCCGGACCGGGACTGCCACACCAGGTCGTAGTCGGAGAAGCCCGCCGCGGCGGCGACCAGTCCCGACGTGTAGGCGACCTGCCGCGGGTAGAGGCTCGGCCCACACCGGTCGACCGCGCGCATCGGAATCGAATGCGCGGTGAAGACCAGCCTTGCCCCGGCGCGCAGGTCATCGGGCAGTCCGGCGGCGGCCTCGTCGATCGCGTCGGCGAACATCTCCACGAGCAGGGGGTGGTCGAAGTACTGCCGAAGCTTCTGCAGTTCCGGTGCGCCGTCCCCGACCGCCGCCCGGCCCCTGACGATGTCCTCCTGATACTGCGTGCAGCCGGAGTAGCCGCCCCAGGCGGATGTGGTGAACACCGCGGCCCGGGTCACCCCGTCGGCCTTCATCTGCGCGAGGGTGTCCTCGAGGAACGGATGCCAGTTGCGGTTACCGAAGTAGACCGGCAGGTGCTCGCCCCGCTCGGACAGTTCGGCACGAATCGCCTCGATCAACGCCCGGTTGATGCCATTGATCGGCGACACCCCGTCGAAGTGCAGATAGTGCTCGGCGACCGACTCCAACCGCTCCCGCGGGATACCCCGACCGCGGGTCACGTTCTCCAGGAACGGCATGACCTGCTCGGGGCCCTCAGGGCCGCCGAAGGACAGCAGCAGCAGCGCGTCGAATGTCACAGCAGTTGGGTGCTCGCGCCGCCGTCGGCGTAGATCACCGTTCCGGTGGTCGCCGGCAACCAGTCGGAGACCAGCGCGCAGACCGTCCTCGCGACCGCGGTGGGGTCCTTCATATCCCAGCCCAGCGGGGCCCGCTGATCCCAGCCCTCCTCCAGCATCGCCATCTCGTCCTTGAACTCCTCGCCCAGCGCGCCACCCATGATGGCGCTCATGGCCAGCGTCCGGATCGGCCCGGCCGCAACAAGATTCGACCGGACACCGACCTTTCCTGCCTCGCGCGCCACGAATCGGTTGACCGATTCCAGCGCGCTCTTGGCCACCGTCATCCAGTTGTAGGCCGGCATCGCCCTGGTGGGGTCGAAGTCCATGCCGACGATCCCGCCACCCGGGTTCATGATCGGCAGCACCGCCTTGGCCAGCGATGCGTAGGAGAAGGCGGAGATCTGGATACCCTTGGCCACGTCCTCGTAGGGGGCGTCGAAGAAGGGGTTGATCCCCATTCCGCTGGGCGGCATGTAGCCGATCGAGTGCACCACACCATCGAGCCGGTTACCCGCTCCGATCACCTCCGCGACCCGGTCTGCCAGGCTGTCGAGGTGCTCGGTGTTCTGCACGTCCAGTTCCAGCAGGGGGGCCGGGCTGGGTAGCCGGTCGATGATCCGCTGGATCAGCCGCATCCGGTCGTAACCGGTGCAGACGATCTCCGCGCCCGCTTCCTGCGCCACTCGGGCGATGTGAAACGCGATGGACGAATCAGTGATGATCCCCGTGACGAGGATCCGCTTGCCTTCGAGAAGCCCTGCCATATCAAGTCCTTTCAGGTGCCGCGTGATTAGTGGCCCATGCCCATACCGCCGTCGACCGGGATCACCGCTCCGGCGATATAACCCGCGTCCTCGGAGGCGAGGAAGCTGACCGCGCCGGCGACCTCCTCGGCGGTGCCGATCCGCTTGGCGGGGATGAACTCCAGCGCCCCGGCCCGGATGCGCTCGTCCATCTCACGGGTCATGTCGGTATCGATGAGGCCGGGTGCCACCACATTGGCGGTGACACCGGCCTTGGACAGCTCCCGGGAAATCGAACGGGCCATCCCGATCAGGCCGGCTTTGGAGGCCGCGTAGTTGGCCTGGTTTCCGATGCCCCAGCTGGCAGAGACCGAACCCACGAAGATCATCCGGCCGAAGCGCTTCTTCTGCATGCTCCGCGAGGCACGCTGGGCCACCCGGAAGGCCCCGGTGAGGTTGGCGTCGATGACCTTCTCGAACCGCTCCTCGGTCATCCGCATCAGGAAGGCGTCCGCGGTGATACCGGCGTTGGACACCAGGACCTCCACCGGACCCTGATGCTCCTCGACCGCCGTGAAGGCGCGGTCCACGGCATCGTTGTCGGTGACGTCGCACTCCACACCGAACAGGCCGTCGGGAGCCCCGGATCCGCGGTGGGTGACCGCCACCATGTGTCCGTCGGCGGCCAGCCGACGGGCGATCGCCAGGCCGATTCCCCGGTTTCCGCCGGTGACCAGCACCGAACGGGACACGAAGGGCGGTCTGCCACCCTCTCGGGAGTCGGCATCGGTGGTGTTGCTCATGTCCGTCAACTTAGTGCCTGTGGTCAGCGGCACCGAAATCGACACCACGGTTGCGACGGAACCAGATCAGCGACCCTGACGTCGATCTCGGCGGCACATCAGCCCGGCAGTCGCCGATTGATCAGCAGCGCGGCAAACGCGGCCAGCGCGAGGGCCAGCGATCCCAGCCTCAGCCAGCCGACACTGGCGTCACCCTTGACCGTCTCGTAGCCGATCTGGTCCTGCAGCGAGGTGAAGACCTCTTTGAGCTGCTCCAGGGTCGCGGCCGAATAGTGATTGCCATCGGACAGCTCGGCGATCTTGTCGAGCATGTCCTCGTCGACCGGGACCGGCTGGCGCTGATCGTTGATCTCGACGTAGCCATACGGGGTTCCGAATGACACCGTGGAGATCGGCACGCCCTGGTCCTTCGCAGTCCGGGCCGCGGTGAACGCGCCCTTGGGATTGTCCGGGTTGGACGGCACTGTCTCCTTGCCGTCCGACATCAGCACGATGCGTCCCGGTGCCGGCTCGTCGCCGCCACCGATGACCGCACCCACGGTGGCAATTGCCTGCAGCGCGGTGAAGATCGCCTCGCCGGTGGCGGTCCGATCGGCCAGCTGCAGCTTGTCCAGGGCGACCTTGGTCGCCTCGCGGTTGGTGGTCGGTGAGACCAGAACCGTCGCGGTGCCGGCATAGGAGATCAGGCCGAGGTTGATGCCGGTGGTGAGCTGATCGGCGAACTGCTTGGCGGCCTCCTGGGCCGCAGCGAGCCGGCTCGGCTCGACATCGGTGGCCCGCATCGACTGGGACACGTCGATCACCAGCATGACCACCGCGCGGTTACGCGGGATGCGCACATCGTTCTGCGGCCCGGCCATTGCGACGGTCAGCAGCACCAGCGAAGCCACCAACAGGATGGCGGGAATGTGACGCCATCGGTTGGGGCGTTGCGGGGCAACGCTTTCCAGTAGCTCCATATTGGCGAACCGCAGTATGCGCTTCTGCCGGGCCAGCTGGACGACGATATAGAGCGCCACCAGGCCGGCGATGACGAGCAAGAAAAGGAAGAACCACGGGTGGGCGAAGTTCGTCAGGGCCATCGGGCCGAGCAGTGGCAGGGTCATCGGCCGACCCCCGCCCCGCTCACTGGACGCCCGCCATGGCGCCGCGGCGCCGAGAGGCGACGAAGCGCACGATATCGGCGATCCAGTCCCGGTCGGTGCGCAGCGTCATCAAGGGTGCGCCGCACCGGCGCAGCGTCCGCGCGACCTCGTCACAGTGGATCGCCGCGGCCCGGGCGAAGTCGTCGCGCAGTTGTGCGTCGATGGTGAACTCGCGGGTGACACCCGACTCGGTGTCCTGCAAAATCACCTCGCCGACATCGGGCAGTTCCACGTCCCGGGGGTCGAGAACCTCGATTCCCAGCACCTCGTGGCGGGCGGCGATCGCCCGCAGCGGCCGGAACCAGTCGATCGGACCGAGGAAGTCACTGATGATCACGGCCATCCCGCGCCGGCGCTCCGGTCGGCGGAGTGCGTCGATGGCGGCGCCGAGGTCCCCGCGCACACCCAGTGGCGCCCGGGGTGCGGTGGCGATGGCCCGCAGCAATGTCTGCTCGTGCTGACGACCCGACCGTGCCGGGATCCTGATGATGTCCTTGCCGTTGGCAATCAGTGCACCGATCCGGTTGCCGCCCCCGCTGTTGAGGTAAATGATCGCCGCGGCAGCCCCGACAGCCAGGTCGCGCTTCTCACAACCGGTGGTGCCGAAGTCGAGGCTGGCCGAGACGTCGACCACCAGCCAGGTCTCCAACTCCCGGTCGGCGATCATCTGCCGCACATGCGGGTGGGTGGTGCGGGCGGTCACCGACCAGTCCATCCGGCGGACATCGTCACCGGGCTGGTAGGGCCGCGAGTCCCCCGGTTCCGAGCCGGGACCCGGGAGCAGTCCGAGGTGGTTGCCGTGCAGGACGCCGTCGAGTTTGCGCTTGACCGTCAATTCCAGGGTGCGCAATGCCGCGGACAGCTTGGCGTCACCGATCTCACCGCGCTGAAACGACGGCGGGTGAACGGCATGGTCCCGATCGGCTGCCTCGCCGGCAGACGTCGACTCGCTCACCGAGCGTTAGCGCCAGCCGCTGACGGCCCAGCAGCCACCGCAGGTCCCGTCGGCATCGGACCGCCCGCCGGGGGCACCGAATGCCCTTGCTGCGGAACCGCGTTCACCTGCGGCAGCCCGACGGTCTGCAGAATCCGGCCGATCACGGTGTCGGCCTTCACATCGTCGGCCAGCGCGTCGTAGGTGAGCACCAGTCGGTGCCGCAGCACATCGGGAATGACCTCGACGACGTCCTGGGGCACGACGTAGTCGCGGCCACGGACCAGTGCCAGCGCCCGGGCGGCGGCGATGATGCCCAGCGAGGCGCGCGGCGAGGCACCGAAGGCGATCCACGATTTCACGTCGAGCATGCCGAACTGTTCGGGGCGCCGGGTGGCGGTCACCACCCGCACCACATAGTCGACCAGGGCGTGGTGAACGAAGTTGTTGGCGGCCACGTCCTGCAGTCGCAGCAGGTCACCGGTCTCGAGGACCGGCTTGGGCTCCGGCGGGGTCACCCCCATGCGGTAGATGATCTCGCGCTCTTCCTCCGGCGACGGGTAGTCAACGTTGATCTTGAACAGGAACCGGTCGCGCTGGGCTTCCGGGAGCGGGTAGACGCCCTCGTTCTCGATCGGGTTCTGGGTGGCCATCACCAGGAACGGCTTGGGCAGCGGGTAGGTCTTGCCGCCGATGGAGATCTTGCGTTCGGCCATCACCTCCAGCAGTGCGGACTGGACCTTGGCCGGGGCGCGGTTGATCTCGTCGGCGAGCAGGAAGTTCACCACGACCGGTCCGAGTTCGATATCGAACTCCTCGCGGCCCTGGCGGTAGATCCGGGTGCCGATGATATCGGTGGGCACCAGGTCGGGGGTGAACTGGATACGCGCGAACGTGCCGCCCACCACCTTGGCGAACGTCTCGACGGCCAGCGTCTTAGCCACCCCGGGAACACCCTCGAGCAAGACGTGCCCCTTGGCCAGCAGGCCCACCAGGATGCGCTCGACGAGTTGGTCCTGGCCGACGATGATCCGCTTGACCTCGAAGATCGCCCGCTCCAGGGTGTGCACATCGGCGGCCAGTCCGTTACCGGAGGACGACGGCGCGGGGGTTGTGCCCGGTCCGCCGTAGCCGCCGGGGCCCACGGTCGACCCACCTGGTGACGTCATCAAGTTCCTCCACAGCTGTTGGTCGGCATCGGGGCCAGATCGCACCCCGCCGACAACTATTCCAGGCGTTTCGGAATCCGTCGATGTGGGTAGGGCCCAGGCGCGTCGGGATCAGGTCTCGATGATGCGGGTCACATACGGTGTCATGCCGGCGGTACGCACCGGGCCGACGGTCACCTGTCCGGCCGCCGAGGACGACTCGAGCATCTGGCCGTTACCCAGGTAGATCGCCACATGCTGGGATCCGCCGGGCCCCCAGAAGATCAGGTCGCCACGCTTGGCCTGCGACGGCGACACCTGGCGGCCGGCGGTGTACTGGTCGCCCGAGTACTTGGGAATCTGAACTCCGACGCCGGCGAATGCGTAGCGGGTGAAGCCGGAGCAGTCGTACCCGATCTTGCCTGCATCGTGGTCCACGCCTGCGCTGGGACCATTGATCGCGCCGCCACCCCACGAGTAGGGCACGCCCCGCTGGGAGGCGCCGCGCCGGATGACGTACTCGATGGCCTGCGGCCCACGGACTCTCCCGCTGGGTAGTGCGGTGGAGCCGCCGCCGATGCCGAGGCCGGACAGGAACTTACGACCGAGGTCCATCGTCGCCTGAGCCGCCTGCTGGGTGAATGCCAGCGATGCCTGGGCCACCGCGACCGGGTCGCCGGGCGCGCCTGCGCTGAGCATCTTGGGCAGCGTGGGGTCCCACTCCTCGGCCTGCGCCGGGGATGCCAAGCCGAGCGACAGCGTCACGGCGGTCAGGACCGCTCCGAGCACATGCAGCGTCCGAGAGAGTTTGCGAGACACGGGACTACTCACCTCACCATTCGATGTAACGCACGACGAAGGGGGTCATACCGCTGGTGCGAACCGGGGAGATCTTGACGAAGGAGCCGGTGTAGGGCGCCTCGATCATCTGCCCGTTGCCCAGGAAGATCGCCACATGCTGGCTGCCGTTGGGCCCCCAGAAGATCACGTCTCCGCGGCGCATCTGGGCGGACGGGATCTTGCGGCCCATGTTGTACTGCGACCCGGAATAGTGTGGCAACTTGATGCCGGCTCCGGCGAAGGCGTAGAGCACCAGGCCCGAGCAGTCGAAGCCGACGGTGTTGGCGCCGCCGTCGATACCCCGGCTAGGGCCCGCGGCGTTGCCGCCACCCCATGAATACGGGACCCCGATCTGGGACTGCGCCCGCTTGATGACGTATTCGATGGCCTGGTTCCCATACACCATCGGGATGCCGCCGTCGTTGGTGATGCCGGTATCGGTGGGCTTGAGGATGCCCATCTGCTGCAGGAACTTCTTGCCCAGGTCCTGGGTCACCTGGTAGGAGTTCTGCGCGATCTGCAGCACCGCGTTGATGATCTGGATCGGATCGCCGGACAGGAAGGCGCTCGGCACCGCCGGCAGCGTGAGATCCCATTCGGAGGGCTTGCCGTAGGGCACCTTGATCTCGGCAACCGGACCGGACGCCCGATCCCAATTGTCCGCCGGCGATGAGCCGGCAGCGGCCGCGGCCTGCGGCGCCGGGG